>CAYYNG010000034.1:0-10097 GCA_964472435.1 uncultured Hyphomonadaceae bacterium
GAGCGCTCGGGCATGGCCGAAGAGGCCTTCGACGAACAGCTCGCGGTGGCGGGCGCCTTGAACACACTGCGCATTCTGGGCGTTTTCGCCCGGCTCGTCGCACGGGACGGCAAACCTCGCTACCGCACCTTCATGCCGCGGGAATGGGGGCACCTCGACCGGCTGCTCGCGGCGCCGGCCGCCGGCGCGATCGCGGCGGTGATCAACGACATGCTGCCGGGTTGGCGGCGCCTCGCGGCTTGATGGCGGCGGCTCCGCACACAGCGATGGTTTTGGCCGCCGGGCTCGGCACCCGGATGCGGCCGCTGACGGAGACGAAGCCGAAACCGCTGATCGAGGTGGCCGGCAAGGCCCTGATCGACCGAGCGCTCGACCCGCTCGCCGCGGCCGGCGTGAAGCGTCTTATCGTGAACGTTCATCACCTGGCCGACCAAATCGAGGCCCATTTCGCCGGCGACGACCGATTCGAGGTCATCGTCTCCGACGAACGCGCCGCTGTTTTGGAGACCGGCGGCGCTCTGGCCAAGGCCCGCCCGCACCTTGGCGAGGATCCGGTCTTCGTCATCAACACCGACGCCTTCTGGGCGCCGCAAGACCCAACGCCGTATCGCAGCCTCGCCGACGCCTTCGACGCAGCCGAAATGGATGCGTTGCTGCTCCTCGCCGATCCGGGCCGCAGCCTCGGCTTCGCCGGCGCGGGTGATTTTTTCTTAGGCGAGGCCGGCGCGCTGACGCCGCGGGGTGAAGCGCCATCCGCCCCCTGGGCCTATGCCGGGGTCCGCATCATCCGGCCGCAACTCTACGATAATGCGCCGGTGGAGCCGTTCTCCGCCTGGCGGACGTGGCGGCCGCTGATCGATCAAGGCCGCCTGCATGGCCACTTGCTGGATCGGTTCTGGCTGCATGTCGGGGACCCTACGGCGCTGGAAGACGCCGAAATGTGGATGCGATGCCACGGGGCGTGACCCCGCCGCCCTTCGCACCGGGCGCGCCGAAGCTCTGGACCATTCCCCCGGGCGAGGCCTTCCTGGACCGGCTGGCCGACACCCTCGCCGGCCGGTTCGACCTTCGCAACGACCCCGCCGCCCTCGCCGACGCCCTGATCTACGTGCCGAACCGCCGATCGGCCCGCGCTTTGGCGTTTGCGCTCTACCGGGCCGCGGGCGGAGGGGCGATCCTGCCGCCCGAAATCCGCGCCCTGGGCGACCTTGAATCCGACGATCCGCCGACGGGCGCCGAAGAGGCGCTGGCGGGGCTTGGCCCCGCGCTCTCGCCCGGCCGCCGCCTCGGCGCCCTCGCGCGCCTCGTTGCAGCCTATTACAACGCCCAAGGCCTCGCCCTGCCGCCCGCCGGCGCGATCGCCGCAGCGCGCGAGCTTTCGGGCCTCCTCGACCAAGCCGCCCTCGCAGGCGGCGTCGATTGGTCCCGGCTCGCGACGCTCGTCTCCGAAACAGATCTCGCCGTGCATTGGCGCCGCTCGGTCGACTTCCTCGCCATCGTCGCCGAGGCCTGGCCCGCTTGGCTTGACGAAGAAGGCGCGAGCGAGCCCTTTGAACGGAGGCTCGAAGTCGCCGAGGCCGTCGCCGAGCACTGGCGCGCGCACCCGCCGGAGACGCCGATCATCATCGCCGGCTCCACCGGGGCGACGCCCGCGAGCCGCGCGCTGATGCAGGCGGCGCTCGGTTCGCCCACGGGGTTGGTGGTTCTGCCTGGCCTCGACACGGACCCCGACACCGACTGGACGGCGATCGCGGCCGCGCCGGACCACCCCCAACACGCGCTGGGCGCCGCGCTCGCGACCCTCGGCGCAAAACCGCCCGAAGCGGCCATGTGGCCCGGCGCGGGCGCGCTGGCCGGGGTCGAAGCCCGCCGGCGGTTGATCCACGAGGCGCTAGCGCCGGCCGATGCGACCGCCGATTGGCTTACCCGGCTCAGCGCGATCGCCGCGCCTCGCCCGCCCGCGGAGTTCGCCCTCGCCGCGTTTGAGGGGCTCTCACTGATTGAGGCCGCCGATGAAGCCGAGGAGGCGCGGTGCGCGGCCGTTCTGCTGCGCGAAACCTTGGAAACGCCGGGCCGGACGGCGGCGCTCGTCACCCCGGACGCGGGGCTCGCCCGCCGAGTGGCCGCCCTAATGCGCCGCTGGGGCGTTGAGATCACGCCATCGGCTGGAACGCCCCTGCCGCGCACCGCCGCGGGAAGTTTTCTTCTTCTGGCCCTCGACTGGGCCTTGGACCCGGGCGACCCCGCCGCCCTCTGCGCCGTGCTGAAACACCCGCTCTGCGCCGCGGATGCGGCGGCGGTCTCGGAGCTCGAACGCGGGCGACTGCGCGGACCCCGCCGCTGGGGCGGGCTTGCGGGCGTGCTCGATGGGCCATTCAAGCCCTCGCCGATCGTGCGCGAGCTTGCGACCTGGCTCCGCAGGGCTTGGACCGCCTTTGAGGCGGCCAAAGCAACGCCCGTCGACGCCTGGGCGGGGCTCGCCGAAACCCTCGCAGGGGGCGAGGATGCGCTTTGGTTCGGGCCCGATGGGGCCGCTGCGGCGCGGTGGCTCGAAACGCTCTCCGATGTCGAAAATCAAATCGGTCCGCTCGACCTTGAGGGGCTGCGCGATGTCGCAGCGGCCCTGGCGACGGGCGAAACCGTCGCGAGCGGGGAGGCCGGCCATCCACGGCTTGCGATTTGGGGGCCGCTCGAAGCGCGTTTGCAACGCGCCGACCGGATCATCCTCGCCGGCCTCAACGAGGGCGTCTGGCCCGCGATCCCTTCGGCGGATGGCTTTCTGCCGCGCCGCTTCCGACCCGATCTCGGTCTTGCCGCGCCGGAAGCCCGCCTTGGCCTCGCCGCTCACGATTTCGCCCAGCTCGCCTGCGCGCCGGATGTGGTGATGCTTCACGCGGCGCGCCGGGACGATGCGCCGGCGATCGCCTCGCGCTGGATCTGGCGGCTCAAAACCCTCGCCGAGGGCGCGCTCGGCCGGCCAGCGGCCGCAGCCGCTCTAGCCCCTGGGCCGGAAACCGACCCCCGGCCCTGGGCGCGCTCGCTTCTTAAGGCGGATCAGACGCGCGATCCAAAGGCCGCTGTTCCATCGCCGCGCCCGCCCGTCGCCGCCCGGCCGAAGCGGCTGTCGGTGACCCGAATCGACGCACTGCAGCGCGACCCCTACGCCGTCTACGCCCGGGACATTCTAAAGCTTCAACCGCTCGACCCGCTCAATGCGCCGGTGACCCCCGCCCATCTCGGCACCGCGATCCACGCCGCGTTAGAGGGCTTCGAAACAGTCGCCGAGACAGGGCTTGATGGACTGGTCGATCTGCTCGAACGGCATTTGATCGCCGCGGGCGAGCCCCGCGAAACCGTCGCCGGCCGACGCGCCGTTTTACGCCGCACGGCCGCTGGCTACCTCGCCTGGCGAGCCGCACGCCGGCCGGAGACGCTCTTCCTCGAGGTCGGCGGGGCCCTTGACATCGAGATCGCCGGCGCGCCGTTTCGCCTAATCGCGAAAGCCGACCGGATCGAAGCGACCAAGGGCGGCCTTGCAGTGATCGACTTCAAGACCGGCGCGCCGCCGACACGGAAACAAATCGACGCGGGCCTCGAACAGCAAATGCCGCTGCAGGGCCTCATCGCCCGGGCGGGCGGGTTCGACGGGGTGCGCGCGGGGGGGGCCGAGCTGATCTACATCGCGTTTCGAGGCGCGTGCGACATCCGCCCGGTCGCCGGCCCGGAGGAGGCCGCCGCCCTGGCCGATGCGGCGGAGGCGGGCCTGAAGACCTTGCTCACGGGCTACGCAAACCCCGCCCAGCCCTATTACTCAAAGCCGATCGCGCAGTTCGAGAAGGCGTGGGACGACTATGATCGCCTGGCGCGGCGGCTTGAATGGCTTGGAGAGGACGAGGGATGACCAGCGCCGTCGCTCCCCCGGAGTCGCCCGCGTTCAGGGCGGCCATCGCTGCGCAGGCTGATGCGGCCGATCCCGCAAACTCAGCCTGGGTCTCGGCCAATGCGGGGTCTGGAAAGACCAAGGTCCTGATCGACCGGGTGGCCCGCCTTCTCCTGCGTGGCGCGCCTCCGGACTCGATCCTTTGCGTCACCTACACCAAGGCGGCGGCCAGCGAGATGCTGGACCGGCTGTTTGAGCGGCTGGGCGCTTGGTCCGTCATGGACGAAGGCGCGCTGGTCGAAAAGCTCGCCGCGCTGGAAGACCGCGCGCCGGCGAGCTACTCGAAGCCTGAGCTCGACGCAGCCCGAGCGCTCTTCGCCCGCGCTCTCGAAACCCCGGGCGGTCTGCGGATTGAAACGATCCACGCGTTTTGTTCGCGGGTGCTGCGGCGGTTCCCCCTCGAAGCCGGCGTCAGCCCCGGGTTCAAAGAAATCGAAGAGGCCGAAACCGACGCGCTGTGGCTCGAAGCGGCGTCTTACGCGCTCGCGCGGGCCGATGACGAGGATCGCAACGCCCTCGACACGCTTGCGCTCGAAAGCGGTGCGGCGGGCGCCATGGGCGGGCTCGAAGCGCTGAAACACGAGCGAACGAGAATCCAGCGATTCCTATCGGGGCGATCCATCGACGCAGCGCTTGGGGACCTCCGCGATCACATCCGAGCCCCTGACGCAACACCCGACGAAATCATGGATCGGGCGATGGGGACGGACTTGCCAAGGGCGGCGCTTTGCGACCTCGCAGCGGTCCTTTCGAGCGGCGGAAAAACCGATGCGGCAACCGCGCAGAAGATCGAGATCGCGCTCTCCGCAGGCCCCGCTGAAACGAGGTGGTGCGCCTATCTCTCAATCTTCCAGACGAGCGCCGGCGCTTGGCGGTCGGCGAATCCCTATACCAAAGCCAGTGCGGATCTGGCTGGACCGCTGTTTCAGCTCAAGGAGGTTCCGGAAGGCTCGGAAGTTCGGCGGATGAGGGCCGCACACGCAGACCTGCTCGCCGCCCAAGCCTATGCCCGCACCGCCGCTCTGTTGCACGTCGGCGCCCCCGCTCTAAACCGCTACGAAGCCCTGAAACGCAGGCGCGGGGCGCTCGATTTCGACGATCTGATCCAGCGGACGGGGGCGCTCCTCTCGGCCCCGGGCGCGGCGCCCTGGGTGCTCTACAAGCTCGATGGCGGGCTGACCCACGTCCTCCTCGACGAAGCCCAGGACACGAGCCCAAACCAATGGTCCCTCATCAATGCGCTGACGGCGGAGTTCTTCGCCGGCGAGGGCGTTGAACGCGGCGTCGATCCCCGCACGCTCTTTGTGGTGGGCGACGAAAAACAGTCGATCTACTCGTTCCAGGGCGCGGACCCGAACCGTTTCCGGACCGAGCGCCAGGCGTTCACAGAAAAGGCCCGCAGCGCGACGGGCGAGGCGGTGCTGCCGGATATGACCATGTCGTTCCGCTCGTCGCCCGAGATCCTGGATTTCGTGGACGCGGTGATCAACGCCGCCCCGCCCCTCGTCGCCGATCCCTCGCAGTCCGAGCCTCCGGCGGATGCGGACCTCTCGCGCCATGTCGCCCGCCGGGCCAACCAACCGGGCCTTGTCGAGTTCCTGCCTTTAGATCCGCCTGAAGAGCTCGTCCCCGCAGATCCCTGGCAGGCGCCCGTCGACGCCCTTGGTTCGGAAAGCCCGAAAGCGCGGCTTGCGCGGAAAGTGGCTGCTTGGCTTCGATCCGTCATCGGTGCGGGCGAAACGGTTTGGGAAGAGACGCCCGACCGCACCTGGCGGCGGCGTGCGGCCCACCCGGGCGACGTTTTGATTCTCGTCCAAAACCGAACCGGCGGCCTCTTCGACGCGCTGATCGGCGCCCTGAAAGCCGAGGGTTTGCCCGTCGCAGGCGCGGATCGGTTGGTGCTGAAGAACCATATCGGGGTGCAGGACTGTTTGAACCTCATTCGATTCGTCCTCCTGCCGGAAGACGACCTGACCCTGGCCGAGATCCTAAGGGGGCCGTTCGGCGACCTTCTCGATGACGATGCGCACCTCTTCCCCCTCGCTTTCGGGCGCGGGGCCGACAGCCTCTGGTCTCGGCTCCAAGCTTCGAAGGATCCGGCCCATGCACCGCTTCAGACTTTGTTGTCGGCCCTCCTCGAGCGAAAATCCTTGCCCGCCTTTGAATTCTTAAGCACTGCGCTCGATCAACCGGGCCCGGACGGCCGGACCGGCTGGGCGCGGCTGCTTTCCCGCCTTGGCGCCCCCGCGCGGGACCCAGTGGAAGCGCTGCTCGCCCGGGCGGCGGCCCATGACGCGACCGGCCCCGCCTCATTGCAAAGCTTCCTCCAGCGCATGGAGACAGACGAGGGCCAGATCAAGCGCGACCTGGCGGCCCCGGGGCGCATGGTGCGGGTGATGACCGTGCACGGCGCGAAGGGCTTGCAGGCCCCGATCGTCATCCTGCCCGACACGACCCGCGCGCCGAAAACCGGCGGCGGACCGATCCTGGACGTGGGCGGCGCGCCGGTCTGGTCGCCCTCGGCCGCAACCGACACCGATGCCATGGCGACCGCGCGCGCGGCGGCGGCCATGCGGGCCGAAGCCGAGCACCGGCGCCTCCTCTATGTCGCGCTGACCCGCGCGCAGGACCGGCTTCTGATCTGCGGCGCCTGGGCGGGGCGGACCGGCAACGGCGCGAGCGGTCGGGCCGAGGGATCCTGGCATGCGCTCTGCGAAGCGGGCTTGGACAGGCTTAACGCGACCTCGAGCGATGAGATCCGTAAATATGGCGCGCCGCCGCCGTCGCTGCCGGCTGCGGTTGTCGATGACGCGGACGAGACCATGCCCGACTGGCTCAACCAAGAGGCGTCCAAGGAGCGAGCCGGCCCGCGGTTGGCGGCGCCCTCGTCTCTCTTGCGAGAGCGCGCGCCGGCGCTTGCGCCACGCAGCGCCGATAGGGCGGCGCGCCTCACCCGGGGCCGATTGATCCACGCGCTTCTGCAGCGTTTGCCGGACCTCCCCGAAGACGAGCGCGCGGCGGCCGCGGCGGCGTTCCTCGCGGCCCGCGCGGACTTCGATGACGCCCAGCGGCGGGAGATGGCGCAGGCGGCGCTGCGCGTTCTCAATGACTCCGCCTTCGCCCCAGTGTTCGGTCCCGGCGGCCGAGCCGAGGCCGCGGTGATCGGCGCCGCGCCAGACGTGCCAGCCGGCGTCGTGATCAATGGCCGGGTCGATCGGCTCCGCGTGACAGACGACGCAGTCTTGATCGTCGAGTTCAAAACCGACCGTCCGGCGCCCGCCGACGTCAGCGGGGTGGACGCCGCCTATATCGCGCAACTCGCAGCCTATCGCTCAGTCCTGCGCACGGCATATCCCGGCCGCACTGTGGGCTGCGCGCTGGTTTGGACCGACGGGCCGAAATTGATGACCGTGCCCGACGCGGCGATGGATCAGATTTTCTCAACTGTGAGCTTGGCGGTTTAGGTTCCGCCGGACTCGGCCTATTTACGTGTTCGAAGCGAAGAAAGGAGCCTTCGTGATGGCTGCTGTGAAAATCACCGATGATGATTTCGATTCCACGATCACTGGCGCGGACAAGCCGGTCGTTGTGGACTTTTGGGCCGAATGGTGCGGGCCTTGTAAGCAAATGTCGCCACATCTCGAAGCCGTTGCGGAAGAACTGGCGGGCGATGTGACCGTTGCGAAAATCAATGTCGACGAGAACCCGATGAGCGCCTCGAAATATGGCGTCCGCGGCCTGCCGACCTTGATGATGTTTAAAGACGGCAAAGTCGCCGCCACCCATCTCGGTGCGATGTCGAAACAACGCATCGCCGAGTGGATTAAAGAGAGCGCCTAACGCGTCTCTTTCTATGCAATGATCGAGAACGCCCGCGGAGCGACCCGTGGGCGTTCTCGCTTCGGTCAAAGCCCCGCCTCGCTCAGCTGGCGTAGGATAAAATCGTCGTGTATCAGGATCGGGTTCGCCGGCAGATGCGCCGCCATCCGCTTAAGCCAGGGCCGCAGCGGCGCGACTTGGGCGATCGACAGCGACTCTTCCAGCCCCGCCATGTACCCAAACACCAGGTTCGGGAAGACTGAGAGGTCGACCAGCGTCGGCTGGTCCATCCCGCCCAGGAACGGGCCATCGCCGAGATGCTGGACCAATTCGCCGGCGATCCGCGCCTGCATGGCCTCTAGCGGTTCTGATAGGTCCATATCCTCGCCCATCCGCTGGATGAACGGCGCGGCGTTCACGAAGTCGGGCCATTTGTGCCTGGCGTATTCGGGCAGCGGCGTGTGGGCGCTGACGAGGGCGGCGAGCCGCCAAAACCGGAACCGCGCCTGAAGCGTCGTCGCGCCGTCGATGGCGGGGCGGAAGATCGACGGGAGAAAGGTCCCGCTCACCCAGTCTTCGATCTTCATAACGGTCTCGCGGGCCGCAGGATCGGCGGGGACGAGCCGCGGGGCATCTGGAAAGAGCTCATCGAGCCAAAGCGCGATGGGGGTCGAATCGCGCTTCCAGTCTTCGCCGACGGAGACCACCGGCACCTGCGTCCCGTCCGAAAAGGCGAGCGTCGCCATCGGGTCTGTCGGGTTGACGGCGACGAACTCGAAATCGAGACCTTTGCGAAAGAGGCAGCAGCCCGCCTTCCGGACGAACGGGCTGGTCGCGTAGCCGTAGAGTTTGATATCGGACATTGGACCTCCTATCCCGCCTCAGTCTGGGACCTCGCCGTTCGCCGCCAGCACCTCGCCGGCAAGATAGAGCGATCCGCAAATCAGAATGCGGTGAGGACGGCTGGCGGCCGCGGCCGCCAGCCCGTCTCTTAGGCTTAGGACTGGGGTGGCTTCCAACCCCGCGTCCCGGGCCGCGGCGGCCATGTCCTCGGGCCCCGCGCCCCTGTGCCCCTTAGCGTTCGGGCAGGCGAAGACCGGCGGCGAAAGCTGCTTGAACGCGGCGAAGAAGCCCCGCGCGTCTTTGCCCGCCATCATCGCGACGACCAGCGCCGTTTCGCCGCGGAGCTCTGCGAGCAGCCGCGCGATCGCGCGGGCCGCGTGGGGGTTATGGCCGCCATCGAGCCACACTTCGGCGACCTGCGGCGCCATGCGCGTCACCGGCCCGTCCGCGAGACGCTGCATCCGGGCCGGCCACGTCGCCGATTTCGCGCCGTCGGCGATCGCATCGGGCGTGATGCGCGGATCGCCCCAAACCGTCAGCGCTTTCGCGGCCAGCGCGGCGTTCGCGATCTGGTGCGCGCCTTTCAGAGCCAGGGGCGGTGTGATCCGCTTGAGATCAGCATCCGTGAGCTGATAGAGCGGGGCGCCGAGGGCGAAGGCCTCCTCGGCGATCACATGGGCCGGCACCTCGGACTGACGCGCCGAGACGACAGGCCGGCCGCGCTTGATCACGCCGGCTTTCTCCCAGGCGATGCGGCCGAGATCGGAGCCAAGATACGCCTTATGGTCGAAATCAACGGGCGTGATCACCGAAACCGCAGGCGCGTCCACCACATTGGTCGCATCGAAGCGCCCGCCTAAGCCCACTTCCAGGATCAAAAGATCCGCCGGGACCTCGCTGAAGGCGAGAAAGGCGGCGGCCTGGGTGGCTTCGAAATGGGTGATTTGGCCGTCGCCGAGCGCGCTGTGCGTGCGTTCCAGCCAACTGACCAAAGGACCGTCTTCGACCAATCGGCCGGCAAGCCGTATCCGTTCGTTAAACCGCACGAGATGGGGCGAGGTTGCGGCGTGCACGCTGAGCCCCGCCGCCTCCGCCATGGCGCGGAGGAACGCCGAGGTCGACCCCTTGCCGTTCGTTCCGGCGACGTGGATCACGGGAGGCAGCCGGTCCTGCGGCCGGCCGAGCGCGTCGAGCAACGCCGCGATCCGGTCAAGAGACAGATCGATCGTTTCGGGGTAGCGGTCTTCAAAGCGGGCGAGGGCGGCCTCGACCGCCGGCGACGCCCCGATCAAGCAGGCGCGTCCGAGTCGTCGGCCTCGGGCGCCACCGCGGCGGGCGGCGGGGAGACCGACCCGATCGGCTTGTCGTCGGCCCGTCGGCGCTTCGGCATCAAGTGGCCGAGCACACGCGCGAGCACCTCCTTCAGCTCTGACCGGGGGGCGACGATGTCGACCTGCCCCTTCTCCCGCAGGAACTCCGCCCGTTGAAAGCCGTC
>CAYYNG010000035.1:0-10084 GCA_964472435.1 uncultured Hyphomonadaceae bacterium
TCCGGATGAAGCGGTTTCGGCGGCGGCGGCTATCGTCGGTCATCTTCGTCGTCGACGCTTCGGGCTCGGCGGCGATGCAGCGCATGGCGGAAGCGAAGGGAGCGGTCGAACGCCTGCTCGCCGATTGCTATAAACGCCGCGATTTGGTGTCCCTCATCACGTTCCGCGGCGATCGTGCGGACATCGCGCTGCCGCCGACGCGCTCCTTGGTGCGGGCGAGGCGGCGATTGTCCGAACTTCCCGGCGGTGGGGCGACGCCGCTGCCGCGCGCGATCGCCGTCGCCCAAACCGTTGCAGACGGCGAGCGACAGCGCGATCGCTCGCCGCTTGTCGTTTTTCTCTCCGATGGCCGAGGCAACCTGACCATCGACGGCCAAGGCGACCGCGACCGCGCGATGGAGGAGGCGCGGCGTCTTGCAGCCGGGTTCAAAGACCGTCCCTTTGAGACGGTGTTCTTCGACACCTCGAAGCGTCCAGATCGCCGGGCCCAGGCGTTAGCGGCGCAATTGGGGGCAAGCTATCGCTTTCTATCCCCCTCGGACGGGAACCAGGTCTCAGACCTTGTCCGCCGCCGCATCGATCGACGGTGAGCGTCGGCGTGCCGGCCATCCCCGTCGAGCCTCCCCGCGCCTTGTCCGGAGCGCCCGATTGGGCGACCGACGGGGCAAACTGGCCGCATCGCCGCCACAGCGCCTTCTATCGGGTGGATCGCCATATCTGGCATATCCAGCGCCTCGGCGAGGGGCCGCCCGCGCTGCTGATCCACGGGGTGGGGGCGGCGACGCACTCTTGGGCCGGTTTGATGCCGCTTCTGGCGACGCAGTTCGCGGTGACGGCGATCGATCTTCCGGGGCACGGCTTTTCAAGGGCCCGTTTCGGCTTTCGTCCGACGCTGCCGAATATGAGCCGGGCGCTTGCGGATCTTATCGACGGGCTCGAGGCGTCGCCCAGCCTCATCGTCGGGCACTCGGCCGGCGCTGCGATCGCGATCGCCCTGGCGGACCGCGGCCGCGCCCGGCCGCAATGGATCGTTTCGGTCAATGGGGCGCTAAAGCCGTTTCCGGGGCTGATGCGGGTGGTCGCACCCGCTATGGCGAAGGCGTTCAGCGCTGGCGGCCTGGCAGCCCAGGCCCTGGCGAGGAGCGCTCGGGATCGGCGCCGGGTCGTGCGCCTCTTGTCGGACACGGGCTCAACGCTGCCCAAGGCGGGCATCGATCAGTATGCCGGGCTGCTTCGGCGCCCCGCGCATATCGACGGCGCCTTGCGCATGATGGCCAACTGGGACCTCTCCTCCATCGAGGGAGCTTATTCGCGGTTATCCTCGGAGGTGCTTCTCCTTGCTGGGGCGAACGATCGACTCGTGCCGCCGGACGTTGCGCGCGAGATCGCCACGCGCTCGGAAAAGGCGTCCTTTCGACTGATGCCGTCACTTGGCCACCTTGCCCACGAAGAGGCGCCGGGCGCGGTCGGCGGCCTAATCAACGCGTTCACGGGCGCGGCCGACCCGGGCTAGGCTTGGGTGCGTCGCCTGCCGCTAGGGCGCTATACAAGCGCCCGTCCGAGGAAAGCTCCGAGAGGCTCAAAAAGCCAAGCCGAGACCCTTGCGCAAAGAGGTTGGACGCGCTTCATTGTCAATCAATGTTGACGCTTGATCGAGTTTCCCCGCCGCCCGTCGTAGACGCGCAACCGACCGCCTTGATCATCGGCAGCGGCTTCGGCGGTTTGGCGGCCGCAATCCGGCTCGCCGCTAAGGGCTATCGAATAAAGGTTCTGGAACGGCTCAAGGCGCCGGGCGGGCGGGCGTCGGTGTTCCGCCAGGACGGCTTCACCTTCGACGCCGGACCGACGGTGATCACGGTGCCGCAGCTCTTTAAGGATCTTTGGACGATCGCGGGCGGGCGGTTTGAAGACGATGTCGATCTCCGCCGCATCGATCCTTTTTATCACATCCGGTTCGACGACGGCGAGACTTTCCGATATTCCGGCGACCCTGCCGCGATGGAAGCGGAGGTCGCCCGCTTTTCACCCAGCGACCTCGACGGCTATCGGCGTTTCATGGCGCACAGCACCGCAATGCGGGCGATCGTTTTCGATGAACTGGGCCACAAGCCCTTCACGCATCTCTCCACAATGCTGAAGGCGGCGCCCGATCTTGTACGCTTCAGCGGTTATTTGCCTGTCTATCGCGTGGCTTCGCACTTTGTGAAGGATCCGCGCCTGCGCGTGATCTGCAGCTTCCATCCGCTCTTCATCGGCGGCAATCCGATGCACGCAAGCTCGGCCTATGCAATGATCCCGTCAATCGAGCGGGAGTGGGGCGTTCACTTCCCGATGGGTGGAACCAACGTCTTGGTCGAGGGGCTCGTGCGACTCATCCGGCGGAATGGGGGCGTATTCGAGTTCAACGCCGACGTGGATGAAATCCTGGTCGATAACGGCGTCGCGCGTGGGGTGCGTCTCGCGGACGGCCGCAAACTCTTCGCCGATATCATCGTCTCAAACGCCGATAGCGCAACGACCTATCACGATCTTCTGCCGGCCTCGGCCCGCCGACGCTGGACCCCGCGGCGCGTGGCGAGGGGGCGCTTCTCCATGGGCGTTTTCGTCTGGTATTTCGGCGTCAAGCGCCGTTTTGAGAATGTTGGCCAACACACGAAGATCATGGGGCCGCGCTATTCGGGCCTTCTCCACGATATATTCAGTCGGAAGATATTGGCGGATGATTTCTGCCTCTATCTGCACCGACCGACCCAAATCGATCCCTCGCTCGCGCCCGATGGATGCGACGCCTTCTACGTGCTCTCGCCAACCCCTCATCTCGATGCGGGGATCGATTGGTCCACAGAGGCCGAGCCCTACCGGCGGCGGATCGAGCAGCGGCTGAGCGAGACGGTGCTTCCGGGCCTTGCGGACGAGGTCATAACCTCCCGCGTGATGACGCCTGCCGATTTCAAGACGCGTTACCGCGCCTACCGGGGCGCCGGGTTCAGCTTTGAACCGGTGTTAAGCCAGAGCGCCTGGTTCCGTCCCCACAATCTTAGCGAGGGGATCGCCAATCTGTTCCTTGTCGGCGCGGGCACCCATCCCGGCGCCGGTGTTCCCAGCGTGCTTTCGTCGGCGCGAGTCCTGGATCAGGTGGCGCCCCATGCCCATTCCTTCGCTTGAGATCAGTCCGGCTGACGCCGCTAAACTGAAAGAAATCATCCGGATCGGCTCGCGCAGCTTTTACGCGGCCTCGCAGGTACTGCCCAAGGAGATCCGCCTCTCCGCCTTCGCGCTCTACGCGTTTTGCCGCGATTGCGACGATATCGTCGACGAGCGCGGCGGGGGACCGGTGGAGATCGCGGACCTCGAGGCCCGGCTGAATGCGGCCTATCTCGGCGCGCCCCGCGACACGCCGGTTGATCGCGCGTTTTCGGCGATCGTCCGCCGCCATCGCGTACCCCGCGCTTTCCCCGCCGCCTTGATCGAAGGGTTGACTTGGGACGCCGACGGCCGCCGCTACGAGACCTTATCGGAGTTAAACGCCTATGCCGCCCGCGTCGCCGGAACGGTCGGCGCCATGATGGCGGTCGTGATGGGCGCGCAGTCTGCCCACGCGGCGGCGCGCGCCTGCGACCTCGGCGTCGCTATGCAGCTCACGAATATCGCCCGCGATATCGGCGAGGACGCCCGCGCCGGCCGCCTCTATGCGCCGCTAGAGTGGCTCCGGTCGGAAGGCCTCGATCCCGATGCGTTCTTGGCGCAGCCGGTTTTCGACAGACGGATCGCTGCGGTGACACGAAGACTGCTGGAAACCGCCGCGCCCCTCTATCTTCGCGGGCTCTCGGGCGTGACGCTGTTGCCCGCCGGCTGCCGGACGGCGATCGTTGCAGCAGGCGCGATCTATCGCGATATCGGCCGCGAGATCCGCTTGAACGGCTATGACTCCGTCAGCCGACGCGCCGTTGTGTCAAAGCTGCGGAAGATCAACTTGTTAGCTCGGAGCGCTCTGGCGTCGAGGCCGGCGGTCGACGAGACGCCGCCGTTACGCGAAACGCGCTTCCTGGTGGATGCGTTGGGTCCGTGGAATAGCGGCCGTTCGCCGGCGGAGCCGGCGCCGGCGTCCGGCGTCGCTGTGATGCTTGATCTCTTTATCCGCTTGGAGCGCCGCGAACGGGCGCTGGCCAGCAGGGCCGTGCGCTGACCATGAGCCTTACGTGAACGGGGTCGTCTTCTTCGTCGAGATCATCCTTGTATTCGGTCTCGTGATCGGCTGGGCGGTTTGGGAGTATCTCAAAATCAGCCGGCTTGCGAAAAAGTCCCGCGCGGAAGCGGCGCGGTCGGACGGCGTCAGCGAAACCGCGGCGGGCGACGAGCCGGAATAGCCCGTCCCCAGCCGCCCTAATTCGCGAGTCGCGGCATGCGAAACGGCAACAGCGATTTGACCATCGGCGATCGCAGACGGTCGCCGGAAAAGCTTTCATGCATGGCGCGCCGGCGATCGCCGAGAAGCGGCAGCTCCACCATCGATCGGCTGTAGAAGGGCGTGTCTTCGAACGTTCGGAGGACGCGCGGAGCCGCGTCGGCGCGGGCGGGCCGGGGGATCCGCCAGATCGCCGTCTTCGGCAGGGGCGCGGGCGCGGGAACGGCGATATCCTCGCAGCCGCCATCCGAGCGAAACCGAAGCGCCATGCTCCGCTGCGCCTCGGCCCGCGGGCTGGTGTTGTAGACAACGGCCGTTCCCGCGTCTTCAAGCTCGGCGCGCGCCCAGTCCCAAAACGCAAAGCCCTCCTCGAGCGGCGTGTCGCCGTCATTGGCGTCGAGATATGCGCGTCCGTTCCACGACAGCGCGGGCTGGTCGAACTCAAGTTCAACGCGCGCTGAGGGCGCAAGCGGCCGCCATCGATGCCGTCCGGCCTCGTCAAGGTCGAATACAAGGCCCGTTACGGCGTCGAAGCGAACGTCTATTCGGCCGCGCAGAGGATAGGGGATCGGCGCGCACGTTTCTCGCACCTCGATGGTCAGGCCTTCCGGCGTCCAAGTGAGCGCGCTGGGGCCGATCTCGAATCGGTCGCGGCTCACGTTGATCCGCCGCCGGCCCCGTTCCGTCATCGCCCAACGCCCGCCCGGACGCCGGTAGAGCGCGACATTCAGCGAACAATGGTTCTCCGGATCGCGCCGGCCCGACCAAGCATAGTAGGGGGAGAAAACGCTGCCGATAAAGGCGATGACGGTTAGTCCGTTCCGGCCGTCGTCGCTAAGGGCGTCGAGGTACCACCAGGCGTAGCCGCCTGGGGCGACGCCGATGTCGAACCGCAGGCCGCGAGAATCGCTTCGGCGGCCGCCTTGCCCGAGAGGGCCGCCATCGGCGCCCCGGGGCCCGGATGCACGCTGCCGCCCGCCAAATAGAGCCCCGGGATTTTGGTCGTCACGCCGGGACGGCGAAACGAGGCTTGCCATCCGTGGCTCGCCATCCCGTAAAGCGCTCCGCCGGTTTGCGGAAACCGCTTCGCAAAATCCGTCGGCGTGGTCGCCACCGCGTCTGTCAGATCCGTTGTGATCGACAGGCCGCACCTGGCGAGTTGCTCTACCGCTCTTGTCCGGCATACGTCGATCTCCTGGGGGGTGTAGCGGTTGCGGTCGCCGTCTGCAGGCGCGTTTGTGAGGCAGAACAGCCGTTCCGGCCCCTGGGGCGTCGCGCCGGACGCTCGATCCTGTGCGCAGATGTAGACGGTCGGGTCGAGGGGCGGGCGGCTGCGGCGAAACACGTCCTCGAACTCGGCCTCGTAGTCGTTTGAAAAGAAAACCGTATGGAAATCGAGCGCCGCGCCGCGGGTTTCGGCGACACCTGACCAAGTCATGGCCGATTGGGATCGCGGGGCCGAACGTGGATACCGAACGGCCCGGGCCGCCGGCGCCCCTATCGCGCCGTTTGCAAGGGCGGCGACGTCGCCGTTCATCACTACGAAGTCGGCGGCGTGCGCGTCCCCGCAAGCGAGACGAACCCCGTACGCGCGTCCCGCCGAGACGAGGATCTCCTCGACCTCGGTCTCGAAATGGAACCGCGCGCCGTTTTCGACGGCGACGTCATGCAACGCTGTCGCGAGCGCCTGCATGCCGCCATGGATCGACCAGACCCCCGCCTGTTCGACGTGGGCGACCAGCATCAACGTCGCCGGCGCTTCAAAGGGCGAGGCCCCGCAATAGGTGGCGTAACGGCCGAACAGCTGCCTCAGCCGCGGGTCGCGAAACCGCCGGCCAAGTCGCGACCAGAGCGTCCGGAAGGGCGATGTCTCGAGAAGCACGCGCGGCGAATTCTGGGCGAGAAGCCCAAGAAAACTCGGCCGCGGCCGCAACATGAAGCTTTCAAGCAGGGTCTCATAAACCCGTTGCGACTCTTGGCAAAATGCGAGGTAGTTCGCGGCGTCTTCGGGCCCTGCGAACGCGCTGATCGCGTCGGCCGAGGCGCCCGTGTCGGCGAAGAGGTCCAACCGGTCGCCTCCCGGCCAATAATGGCGCGCCAGGCGATCCAATTTCGAAAGGCCGACCCGGTCCCGCAGCCGGGACCCTGCTAGGCGGAACACCTCTTCAAACGCCCAATCCATGGTGAAAACGGTCGGGCCGGAATCGATCGCGGCCCCGGCCGTTCGAATTTGTCGCATCTTGCCGCCGGGGGCTGGGGCCTTTTCGAACACGTCGACATCGAAGCGGCGGGAGAGGATGGCCGCCGCCGACAAACCGCCCACGCCGGCGCCTATGATTGCGATGCGATTTCGCCGAACCAGTTCCGCCTCCGCCGCTTCCTCACGGTTTGTCACGCTAGATTGACATAATAATCCGTCCACATAAAGTGACCTCGACGGAGGCGCTTATGGATATGGATGCGATTGTCGAAGGTGCCTTGGAAGACGCGATCGCGACGGCGGAAGCGCCCGCCGGCCCGCCTAAGCTCGCCGCAGCGATGCGGTATGCGGTCTTTCCGGGCGGGGCGCGCGTGCGGCCCAAACTCGGCCTCGCCGTCGCCCTCGCCAGCAACCCCGCAGGCGATTTCGCGCCCGCCATCGGCGCCGGGGCCGCCATTGAACTCCTGCATTGCGCATCGCTTGTTCACGATGATCTTCCGTGTTTCGACGATGCTGAAACGCGCCGCGGCAAACCATCTGTCCATATCGCCTTCGGCGAGCCTTTGGCGCTCTTGGCCGGGGACGGGCTGATCGTTCTCGCCTTTCAGACGCTCGAACGGAGCTGTCGATCCCAACCGGCCGTTCTGGGCCCCCTCGTATCGATCATCGGCGCCGCCGTGGGCGCGCCGGGCGGCATCGTCGCCGGCCAGGGCTGGGAAAGCGAAACCAAGATAGATCTGCCAGCCTATCATCGGTCGAAGACCAGCGCTTTGTTCGTCGCCGCCGCAGCTGCCGGCGCAGCCTCCATGGGCGGCGATCCAGAAGATTGGCGGCGATTGGGGGAGCGTCTCGGCGACGCATACCAGATCGCCGACGATATTCGCGATTTCGCGCTGGATGAAGCCGCGCTTGGAAAGCCCGGGGGGCAAGACGCCCGGCACGGACGGCCGAACGCCGCGCAAGCGCTCGGCGGCCGGGCCGCCATGGAGCATCTGCGCGGGCTTGTCCAAGAGGCGGCGGAGTCGGTTCCCGAGTGCGCCGGCGCGCCAGTCCTCCGCGACCTCGTCTACGCCCAAGCAGACCGGCTCATGCCGGAAAGCCTGGTGCGCGTTCTGGCGTGAGGGCCGCCGTTTCGCCGCGGCGCGGATTGGCTGTCCGTCTCTGGGAGCGGCTGCGCGGAGGCCGCAATGCGCTTTTGTCGAGCGGGGCCTTCCAAGATTGGGCCGCGTCTTTTCCGCTGACACGGCCGATGGCGCGCAAAAGCGCGCAGGATCTTTTCACGCTGTGCACCGGGTTCGTTCATTCTCAAGTTCTCTTCGCTTGCGTCGAGCTGAATGTGTTCGACCATTTGCGGGCGACGGCGTTGACGCCGGCTCGGCTTGCGGGGCGGATCGGTTTGCCGCTCGAAGGCTGCGAGCGTTTGGTGAAAGCCGCCGCGGCGCTCGATCTTCTTTCTGCGCAGTCGGGCGATCGGTATGGTTTGGGCGATCTCGGCGCGGCCCTCATGGGAAACCCCTCGGTTTTCGCGATGATCCGCCACCATAGCGCGCTCTACCGCGATCTCTCCGATCCCGTTGCGCTATTGAGGTCGCGCGGCGGGGAGACGGAGCTTGCGCGCTTCTGGGCCTATGCCGGCGCGGACGATCCCGCCCAAGCCGTGGGCGCCGACGCCGCGCCCTATTCGGACCTTATGGCCGAGACGCAAGCCTTCGTCGCCCGGGAGGTTTTGCGCGCGGTCTCGCTCAAGGGCGCCCGGCGGGTGCTCGATGTCGGCGGCGGATCGGGGGCGTTCCTCGCAGAGGCGGCGCGTCACACGGTCGACGCGGACCTCGTCCTCTGCGATCTGCCGGCTGTCGCGGCGCTCGCCGAACAGCGCTTTTCCGACGCCGGGCTCTCCCATCGCGCCCGCGCCGTGGGCTGCGACATGTTCCGCGATCCCCTGCCGGGCGGGGCGGATGTTGCGACTTTGGTGCGCGTTCTCCATGACCATGACGACGGCCCCGCCGCAGCGGTCCTCGCTTCGGTTCGGCGCGCGCTAGCGCCGGGCGGACGCCTCATCATCGCCGAACCGATGGCCGGCACCCGGGGCGCCCGCGCAATGGGCGATGCTTATTTCGGGCTTTACCTTTGGGCGATGGGCAGCGGTCGGCCAAGGCGGGCCGCCGAACTCCTCCATATGGCGCGCGATGCCGGCTTCACGCGCGTGCGTGAGATCAGGACGCGCCAGCCGCTGCTCGTAAGGGTGCTCGAGGCGCGCTAGGACCGCAAATGGTGCAGACGGCGCTCATAACGCTCGGCCGCTTGCCCAAGGCGTTGGACATTGCGCGAGCGCTGCACGGCGCGGGGTGGCGGGTCGTCATAGCCGAGCCCTTCGGCGCGCACATGTGCAAATCGTCGAACGCGGTCGCCGCAACGTTCAAGATCCGCTCTCCCGTGGACGATGAGGCGGGGTATTTGGACGACCTTTTGGATGTCGTGAGAAGCGAAGGCGCCGAACTCGTGGCGCCCGTCTCGGAAGAAGCCATGTACGCGGCCGGGATCGCGGACCGGCTGCCGGCCGGCGTGCGGTTTTTCGGGTCGCCGCGAGACGAGCTTCGGGAGCTGCATAACAAGATGCGCTTCACCGAAATCGCCCGCGCAGAGGAGTTGGCTGTTCCGGAGACCTGCCTTTTAGGCACGCCGGAGGCGGATGCGCTGGCGGCGCGATCGGACGTTGTTCTCAAGAGGGTCTTCTCTAGCGCGGGTATCGGCGTCGCCTTCGCAGATCGGGGCGCGCCTTTGCCGCCGCCGGGCTCCGCGCCGACCGTTGTCCAAGCGCGCTTAAACGGTCGCGCGCGCAATACCGTCTCGTTGGCCCATCGCGGCCGCGTAATCGGAACGTGCGCTTATGAGGGCACGATTATGTCCGGCACCGTCTGCGTCGGCTTTCGGCGGATCGAAGCCCCGGACCTCGAAGACTGGGTTCGGACGTTCGTCGCCGCCCGGGGGCACACGGGATTCATCGGCTTTGACTTTATCGACGACGCAGAAGGCCGGCCGCATGGGATCGAGTGTAATCCACGGGCCAATAGCGGCGTTCATTTCTTCGATCCGCATGGGCTCGCCGTGGCGATCGCCGAGCCGGAGCGGGCGAGGCGAATCGGCTTTCGACGCGAGATCCTGATGCAGCAATTCTTCCCGGCGCTGACGGAGACGCAAGCCTCGCTCTTTCGGCCGAAGCGGTTCCTTGAGAATGCGCGATTTCTCGCGCGCTCGAAGGACGTCGCGTGGTCCGGTCGCGATCCCTGGCCCTTTATTTTGATGACCTACACATCCCGCGAGATCCTCAAGCGCGCCGTTTTCCGTGGCGAAAGCTTTGGAAAAGCCGCGGTCGCGGACATTGCATGGACGGGGCCCGCCTAAAGCAAGTTCGGAGCAAACGGACTCGTTTGCGAACGGATACTTGCGCGAAAACAAGGACCTAAAGCGACGGTCTGGAG
>CAYYNG010000036.1:0-10065 GCA_964472435.1 uncultured Hyphomonadaceae bacterium
GTTTCGGCTGGCGGCTTCTGGCGCGCAAGCCTCGTTTTGCCTGGCGGCGGCCTGTTCTAGCCCTTCGCTGACGCAAGGGTCGACTATTACAATCTTGACGAGGAGGTCTCGGGCGACGGAGACGAGGTCCGCGGCGTCGCCTCGGTGGGCGCCCACCTCTCTTATCCCTTTATTCGCCGCGGCCGCCGCGCCGACGTGGTGATCGAACCGCAAGTGGTCGGGGCCTTCGGCTTCAGCAACGCCAATGATCTCGACCGCCCGGTCGAAGACGATATCCTCTATGAGTTCGACGAGGGATCCTTGTTCGACTCAAACGGGTTCGGCAGCTTCGATCTCTATGAGGGCGACGGCCGGCTGTCGGCTGGCTTCTCCTCGACCGTCCTTTTCAAAGGCGGCGCCCGGCTAAACGCCACCGGCGGACGGCGTTGGCGCACCCGGGCCGACGAGAACTTCGACATCGCGTCGAACTTGGACGGCACGAGTTCCGATTGGGTGGCCGCCTTCGCCGCCGATTTCGGCCGGCGGTTTCGCGCCGAGGCCCGGCTGCGGCTCGATGACGACGACTTCTCAGTCAATCGTCTCGAGGCGCAGGTCCAGACGAACTGGCGACGCTTTCGCGGACAGATCCGGTATTTCCGGATCGACGACAGCATCCGTCCGGACGAGCCGGAAGACGACGAGGGCCTCATAGGCAATGCGGAGGTTTTATTCACCCGTAATTACGGAGCGAATTTCCAAATCACGCGCGACATTGTGGGCGACACGAACCTCGCCCAAACCGTCGGCGTCTTCTATCAAGACAATTGCTCGCGCTTCGAGATCGCCTATCGGCGCACGGAGTTCGTCGACCGCGACCTCGGGCCGGAGGACCAAGTTCTCTTCCGCTTCTCGTTTAAAGGACTTGGCGACGTCGGCAACCAAGACCTCGTTTCTAGATAATTTGTAATACGGCTCACGCAGCTGTGAGCCTTGATTGCAGAGACCCGCCGGTGCGCATTATTGTGGCAGTATGGATTTTGCAGGACCCTTCGCGCTCTGGGAGGTGAAGACATGAAACGCTTTTGCGCCGCAATCGCGCTCGCCAGCGCCACCGCCGCCGCCGGCTCCGCGCAGACCGGCGAGGCCCCCGAAGCTCTTCAGCTTGAAGGCCTCGCCGCCGTCGTGGACGATCAGCCGATCTCCTTTTTCGACGTTCGCCAGCGCGCCCGGCTCTTGATGATGGGCCTTAACGCCGAGCCGACGCCGGAGCTTTTAGAGCAGCTTGCCGGCCAGGCGCGCGAACAGCTGATCGACGAAGCGATCCAGATGAAGCGGGCGCGGGAGTTCGAGGTCGAGGTCGAGGACGAGGCGATCGCGAGCGCAGTCGACGAAATGGCCGCGGCCTCGGGCATGGACCGCGCGGCGCTATACGGAGAGCTGATCTCCTTCGGCGTGAACCCGAGGAGCCTTGAAGACCAGGTCCGCGCCGATATCGCCTGGCAGCGCATCATGAGCGGCTTGCACGGACGCAATATCCGCATCTCGCCGACGCGGGTCGAAGAGCGGCTCGAGCGCATGCGGGTCAACGCCTCGCGCACGCAGTATCTGATTTCCGAGATCTTCCTGTTCGCGCCGGATGCAGAGGCCAAAGCGCAGGCGCGGGAGGCGGCGCTCTCCATTCTCAACCAGCTGAACCAAGGCGCGCCGTTCCGGCTTGCGGCCCAGCGCTTCTCCTCGGCGGTGACGGCCGCGAACGGCGGCGATATGGGCCAGGTGGCGCTGGAGGATCTCGACCCGGAGCTGGCGGAGGTGGTCGCCCGCATGGGGGGGCCGGGCTTCACCCCGCCGATCCCCGTCGAGAACGGGATCTACATTCTGGAAGTGCGGGGCCGCCAAGACCCGCAACCCTCCCGGACGATGGTCCGGCTCGCGCAGCTCGTCTCCACCGAAGGCGACATGGCGCGGCTGCAGCGGGCGATCGACGACGCGGACGGCTGCGGGGAGGAGCTCGAAGAGGCGGCCGACGACACGTCCGGCGTGATCGCCGTTGAACTCGGCGAGGTCGAACTCGCCTCGCTCAGCGCCGACGCCCAGGCCGAACTTGCGAGCTTGGAGGTGGGCGGGCACACCGAGCCGGCCGCCTTTGGCGACACCGTGACCGCGACATTCCTCTGCAACCGGCGGGAGCAGGTCGACGCGCTGCCCTCACGCGCTCAGATCGAAGACCGGCTCTTTTCCAGCGAGCTGAGCATGCTGTCGGACCGCGATCTTCGGAATATGCGGCGCGACACGACCATCGTCCGCCGATAGGCCGCTTGCGCGCGCGCGTCTCCGGCGCCACCTCTAGCGGCCATGGTCGCCCTTTCTTCCCCGCTCGCCCTTACCATGGGCGATCCGGCCGGTTGCGGCCCGGCCATCACGGCGGCGGCTTGGCGGGTGCTGCGGTCCGGCGAGGCTGGGGCGTTCTTCGTGATCGGCGCGCCCCCGCTTTACGAGGGCGCTGGGCCCATCGCCGTCATCGAAGCGCCCCGTGACGCTGCGGCGGCCTTCGCCGACGCCCTGCCGGTGCTCGCGCTCGACACGCCCGAGGCGGTTGTCCCTGGCGCACCCGCGCCGGGCCTTGCGGCGGCGATCCTGAGCTCGATCGAGCAAGCGGTCGCCTTCGCCCGAGGCGGCGAGGCCGCGGGCGTCGTTACCAACCCCATTTCGAAAGCGGCGCTCTACGCGGCCGGGTTCGCCCATCCCGGCCACACGGAATACCTCGCCGCGCTCTGCACCGGCGGCGGCGCGCCGGCGCCGACCCCTGTGATGATGCTCGCTGGCGGCGGCCTGCGGGTGGCGCTCGCGACCATCCACGCGCCCCTGCGCGATGCGGTGTCGCAGATCCGCACGGAGCGGCTGGTCGAGATCGGCGGCATTGTCGCGGGGGCCCTTGCGAGGGATTTCGGGATCGCGGCCCCGCGGCTTGCATTCTCCGGGCTCAACCCCCATGCCGGCGAGGGGGGCGCGATCGGGCGCGAGGAGATCGACATCATCAATCCCGCCGCCGCCGCCCTGCGGAAGAATGGCGTCGACATCGCCGACGCCCGGCCCGGCGACACCGTCTTCTTCGAAGCGCTGAGCGGGCGGTTTGACGCCGTGATCGCCATGACTCATGACCAGGGCCTGATCCCGGTGAAGACCCTCGATTTCTGGGGCGGGGTGAATATCACTCTCGGCCTTCCCATAATCCGTACGAGTCCCGACCATGGCGTCGCCTATGACGCGGCGGCGGCGGGAACCGCGCGGGCCGACAGCTTGATCGCCGCGATCAAGCTCGCCGCCGAAATGGCCACGGCCCGCGCCCAAGCCGCGTGACCGATCGCGCCCCCCTGACATCCGCCCCCGCGCGCAAGGCGCTCGGCCAGCATTTCCTCTTCGATCCAGACATCCTGCGCCGAACCGCCATGGCGGCGGGTCCGGTCGCGGGGCGAACCGTGATCGAGGTGGGCCCCGGCCCCGGCGGGTTGACCCGTGCGCTCTTGGACGCCGGCGCCGCCCGCCTCATCGCCGTGGAAGCCGACCAACGCTTCGCCGATGGGCTCGCCGCATGGCCGGAGGCGCGCGAGGGCCGCCTCCATGTCCGCCGAATGGACGCGCGGGCTGCGGCCTGGCCGGACCTGATCGCGGCCGCGGGCGGGGAGACCCCGGCCATGGTCGTCGCCAACCTGCCCTATAATGTCGCCACGCCCCTCCTCGTCGATTGGCTGAAAGCCGGCGCGTGGCGCGGCGAGATGGCCCTGATGTTCCAGAAGGAGGTGGCGCAGCGGATCTGCGCGACGCCGAGCGACGCCCATTACGGCCGCCTTGCGGTCCTCGCAGGCGCAGTGTGCCGATCCCATATCGCCTTTACCCTGCCCCCCGGCGCCTTCCGGCCGCCGCCCAAGGTGGAGAGCGCCGTCGCCGTTCTCACGCCTTTGCCGGACCCCGAACGGTTCGAAGATCTCGCAACGCTGGAAGCCGTCGCCGCCGCCGCCTTTGGCCAGAGGCGTAAAATGTTACGGGCCGCCCTTAAGGGGTTTGCGAAATCGCGAGGGTTCGCCGTCGAGCCCTGGCTTGAGGCCTGCGGGATCGACCCCACGGCGCGGGCCGAAACCTTGGACCAAGCCGCGTTCCGCCGCCTGGCGCGCGCGGCCTAAAGCACGTTCGGAGCAAACGGAGTCGTTTGCGGACGGATACTTGCTCTAAAACAAGGACTTAAAGCGACGGTCTGGAGTGGAGCGAAAGACCGACGCCTTAGTCCGCCTCGCCCAACAGCCGCCGCACAAGCGGATCGAGATCGAGCTGCCGCAACCGTTTCGTCCGTTCGACCAGCAAGATCCGTCGGAGGCGTGCATAGGCCTCGTCCAAATCGTCGTTGACGATGCAATAATCATAGCGTCGCCAATGCATGATTTCGGCCTCCGCGCCCCGCATCCGGCGGGCGACGGACTCGGGCGTAGAGCCTGGTCGAGCGGCCAGCCGCGCCTCTAAGGCCCCGAGGCTCGGCGGCAGAACGAAAACCGACACGACGTCGTTCGGCATCTGGTCGTGCAGGGCGTCCGCACCCTGCCAGTCGACATCGAAGATGACGTCTTCGCCGGCCGCGATCCGCGTCACCGTGTCGGCCCGCGGCGAGCCATAATAATGGTCGAAAACGCGGGCCCACTCGAGGAGGCCGTCCTCGGCGATCATCCGCTTGAATTCCGGCACGGTGCGAAAATGGTAGTGGACGCCGTCCGCCTCGTCCGGCCGCGGATCGCGCGTCGTCCAGGAAACGGACAGGCGCATATCGTCGAATTCGTCGAGCAGCATCCGGGACAGGGTCGTCTTTCCAGCCCCCGACGGGCTGGAGACGACCAGCATCAAACCCCGGCGCGACGGCTCATTCGACATTGGCGGCCTGCTCCTTGAACTGATCAATCAGGCTTTTGAGGGCGAGGCCCGCATCGGTCAATTCGAGACTGGCGGACTTCGCGCAGAGGGTGTTCGCCTCGCGGTTCAGCTCCTGGGCGAGGAAATCGAGCTTCCGACCAATGGGCGAGCCGGCCGCCAGATGGGCCCGGCCGGCCTCGATATGGGCGGACAGCCGGTCTAGCTCCTCCCGGACGTCGGCCTTCGCAGCGGCGAGCGCGACCTCGGCGACCAGTCGCTCGGGCTCGACTGCGCGCTCCGCCTCGATCTCGCGGAGCTGCCGCTCGAGCCGCGCCTTGATCAGCGCGGGTTGATCGAGGCCCGCCGTCGCGGCCGCCCTCCGCTTCGCCTCCATTTCGTCCAGCAGGCGGTTGAGGATGGTTCTCAGCCCCGCGCCCTCCTCCCGCCGCGCCGCAGCGAGATTATCGAGCAGCGTCTCCGCGGCCAGTATTAGTTCGGCGATGATCGAGGCGTCCGCGGCGAGCTCGCGCGGGCCGCCGCCCGCCGGGTCGACAACGCCCTTCGCCGTGATCAGGGTTGCAAGCGCCGAGCCCGAGGGCGGCTCGCCGACCCGCTGTTCGTATGCGGAGATCAGGGATGAGAGCGCGGCGTCGTTGATGACGGCCGCCGCGCTCGCCGCCGCCTCGATCCGCAGGCCGATTTGGAGGTTTCCACGCTTGAACCGCGCCGCGGCGGCGGATTTCACCGCGCGTTCCAAGACCTCGAACCCGCCGGGCAGGTTGATCCGGACGTCGAGCCCGCGGCCATTCACGCTTTTCGCCTCCCACGCCCAGGCGCCCCAGGCCGCGTCGCCGTCGCCCCGGGCGAAGCCCGTCATGCTCGCAAGCGCCGTCATTCGCCGGCCCGCTCTTCGGCGATCCGCTCCCGCTCGATCCGACGGTAGCGCGCGACGTTGCGATTGTGTTCGGCGAGGGTCTCGGCGAAGAGGTGGCCGCCCTCGCCATCGGCCACGAAGAAGACGTATTTGGTCTCGGGCGGGTTGAGGACGGCGGCGATCGCGTCGCGGCCGGGATTGCAGATCGGCGTCGCCGGCAGCCCGTCGATTTGATACGTGTTCCAAGGGGTCTCCCGATCGATCTCAGATCGGTAGAGCGTCCGCCGCTGGCCGCGCCGATTATAGAGCGGCTCGCCGCGGCTCACGCCGTAAATGATTGTGGGGTCGCTCTCGAGGCGCATGCCGCGCTTAAGGCGGCCGACGAACAGGCCGGCGATTTGGGGCCGCTCGGACGCAAGGCCCGTTTCCTTCTCGACCACCGAGGCGAGAATGACGGCCTCTTCGGGGGTCTCGAACGGCAGATCGGCCTGGCGGCCGGGCCAAAGCTCGGCGATCAGCGCGGTTTGCGCCGCTTTCATACGCTCGACAAGCTCGATCCGCGTGTCGCCGCGGCTGAAGACATAGGTGTCGGGCAAGAGCGCGCCCTCGGCCGGCGGCGGGTCCGGCAGCGGCCCCACGAGCGTCGGATCCGCCTCGATGATGCGAAGGGCCTGAGCCGTGGTGCGGCCCTCGGGGATGGTGATTCGATAGGTGCGGACCCGCCCCTCGACCAAGAGATCCAGGAAGTCCGCCATGCTGATCCGCGGCGCGACGACGAATTCGCCCGTCTTGATATCGCGTTGGACATTCTCGAGCCGCGCGGCGAGGCGGAGAACGCGGGCGTTACCGATCACGCCGTCCCGCTGCGCCCGCGCCGCGATCGCGCCAAGGCCCTCGCCCGGCTCGACGACAAACACCGTTTCTTCAATCAACGGACCCGGCCGGTTGATCTGGTCTTGCAGCCAGACCCAGCCGCCGCCTAGGCCGGCAGCGGCGAGAACCGCCAACAAAACGAAAATCGAAATGACGGCGCGCAGCAGTGTCATGGGCTGATCCTGCCTGTGATTCCCCGCCCGCGCGAAGCCTAGACCGGGCGATCCCGCGTGGAAACCGCTAGTCGACGGCCTTCAACACCACGGCCGCGTTGGTGCCGCCAAAGCCGAATGAGTTGGACAAGGTCGCACGGACGGGCGCACGCTTGGCCGTGTGCTGGTTCAGATCGACGTCCGTTTCGAAACTCGTATTGTCGAGATTGAGCGTGGTCGGCATGACGCCGTCGCGAATGGCAAGCGCGCAAAAGGCGGCCTCCACCGCGCCGGCGGCTCCCAATAGATGCCCGATGGCCGACTTCGTCGCTGATAAAGATAAGCCCGCCGCCGCCTCGCCGAAGAGCTTCTCGACCGCGCGCACTTCACCCTCGTCGCCCAGCGGGGTCGAGGTGCCGTGGGTGTTGAGATAGTCGATGTCCGAGGGCGCGAGCCCCGCCGACTCGATCGCCATCTTCATGGCGCGATAGCCGCCCTCGGCGTTCTCGGCCGGCGCTGTGATATGGTAGGCGTCGCCCGAGAGGCCGTAGCCGACGACCTCGGCGTAGATTTTCGCGCCGCGGGCTTTGGCGTGCTCGTATTCTTCGAGGATCAGCGTGCCTGCGCCGTCGCCCATGACGAACCCGGCGCGGTCTTTGTCATAGGGGCGGGAGGCCTTTTTCGGCTGATCGTTGAATTTGGTCGACATGGCCTTAAGGGCGCAGAAGCCGGCGATGCCGAGCCGGCAAATCGAGGCTTCTGCGCCGCCGGCGACCATCACGTCCGCGTCGCCGTCGCGGATGATCCGCAGAGAGTCGCCGATGGCGTGGGCCCCCGTCGCACAGGCGGTCACCACGGCGTGATTCGGACCGCGAAGGCCGTATTTGATCGAGACCTGGCCCGAGGCGAGGTTGATCAGCGCCGAGGGGATGAAGAACGGGCTGACCTTGCGCGGGCCGCCGTTTTCAAGGTCCAGCGTCGAGTTGGCGATCGATTGCAGCCCGCCAATCCCCGAGCCGATGAGAACGCCGGTCCGGTTCCGTTGTTCGTCGGTCTCAGGCGCCCAGCCGGCGTCCTTCAGCGCTTCGTCGGTCGCGCCGAGGCTGTAAAGGATGAATTCATCGATGCGGCGACGCTCGCGCGCCGTCGTCACCGTGTCCGGGTCGAAGGCTTCGGGGTCCCCCTCGCCGCCGCCGCGGCCCGTCGTCCACGGCACCTGGAAGGCGATTTTGCACGGCATGTCCTCGGTGTCGAAGACATCGATCGGCCCAGCCCCGGACCGTCCTTCGATTAGGCGCGACCAAGAGGCCTCGCGGTTGCCCGCGAGGGGGGTGACCAGCCCGATTCCCGTAATGACGACACGGCGCATGCGGCGCGCTCCTTAGGAGACGTGCTCTTTAATGTGGGTCACCGCGTCCGAAACCGTCCGGATGTTTTCTTGAACATCGTCGGGGATTTCGATGTTGAATTCTTCTTCGAAGGCCATGACCAGTTCGACGAGATCGAGGCTATCGGCGCCGAGATCATCAATAAAGCTCGCCGATTCAGCCACTTTGTCGGCCTCCACGTCGAGATTCTCAACAACGATCTTCTTCACACGTTCGAACACATCGGACATGGGGGCACCTCTCTTTGTCTAATGCCTATGTTGGACAGAGCGCTCGGCCCTTGTTGTGGCCGTTAGCACACACTTTCTCGCTCCGCCAAGCCTGATACCACCAGCGCGAGCGCGCTTAAATCATCGCCATGCCGCCATTCACATGCAGCGTTTGGCCCGTGACGTAGGCCGCCTCCTCGGAAGCGAGATAGGCGACGGCGGCCGCGACATCAGCGCCAGCGCCCAGGCGAGCCGCCGGAATCGCCGCAAGCAGCGCCTCTTTTTGCGTCTCCGGCAAACCGTCCGTCATTGGTGATTCGATAAAGCCCGGCGCAACGCAATTGGCCGTGACGCCCCGGCTTGCGACTTCGGCCGCCAACGATTTCGTAAAGCCGATCATGCCGGCCTTCGAAGCCGCATAGTTGGCCTGCCCTGGGTTGCCGGTGACGCCGACCACCGACGTGATGCCGATGATTCGGCCCCATCGCCGTTTCATCATGCCGCGCAGGGCCGATTTGGCGAGCCGATAATAGGCGCCGAGATTGACGTTTAGCACCGCGTCCCAATCCTCGTCCTTCATGCGAAGCAAGAGCTGGTCGCGCGTAATGCCTGCATTTGCGACCAGGATATCGACCGGCCCGAGCGCCGCTTCGGCCTCGCCCACCAACGCGCTTACCGCTTCAGGATCGGAAAGGTTGCAGGGCGTGCAGACCGCATCGCCCGCAAGACCGGCCTTGACCTCCTCTAGCACGGCTTCCCGCGTGCCCGAGAGCGCGACCCGTGCGCCGTTTTCAGAAAGCGCCTTTGCGATCGCTTGACCGATGCCTCCGGTGGCCCCGGTGACCAACGCTGTTTTTCCAGTGAGATCGAACATGGGCGAAGGTCTCCTCAAGCTTTCGAGCGTTCGGCGAACGCCTCGAGATCGTCCGGCGTGCCGAGGGTCGCGCCCTGGATGTCCTTCACGGTTCGACGGTTCATCACGGTCAGCACTTTGCCGGCGCCGGCTTCGGCGAAGAGCTGGACGCCCGCGCCCGCCATGTGCTCGACGCTTTCACGCCACCGCACGCGGCCGGTGACCTGGTCGATCAAGTGCGCGCGGATCGCGTCCGGATCCGTGGTTGGGGCCGCCGTGACGTTCGCCACCAGGGGCGCGGCGGGCGACGCGATGTCGACGTCCGTTAGCGCGGCGCGCATGGCTTCGCTCGCAGGCGCCATCATGGAGCAGTGGAAGGGCGCGCTGACGTCCAGCGGAACAGCTTTTTTGACGCCGGCGGCCCGCGCGGCCTCGCACGCCGCCTCGACCGCCGCTTTCTCGCCGGAGATCACCAGCTGGCCCGGGGAGTTGTCGTTGGCGATTTCACAGATCCCGCCGGCGGCGGCGCACGCGGCTTCGGCTTGGGCGAGATCCGCACCCAAAAGCGCCGCCATGGCGCCGAGGCCAACGGGTACGGCTCTCTGCATCGCCTCGCCGCGCAAACGCAGAAGGCGCGCCGCATCGGCGAGCTGGATGGCGCCGGCCGCCGCCAATGCCGAGTATTCGCCAAGCGAGTGGCCGGCGACGAACGCCGCCGCGTCGACGCCGATATCGAACTCCGTCTCCAGGGCGCGGATGGCGGCGAGGCTGACGGTCATGAGCGCCGGCTGGGCGTTGGCGGTGAGGGTCAGGGTCTCCTGCTCACCCGCCCAGATGAGGCCCG
>CAYYNG010000037.1:0-10012 GCA_964472435.1 uncultured Hyphomonadaceae bacterium
GGCACGCCGTCCTCTTCGTCCATCCGACCGAGGCGAGCCATGGCGACCTCGGCATGCTTCGCGAAGGTTCGGTGATCGTCGCCATCTCGAATTCCGGAGAGACGCGGGAGCTGCGTGACCTCTTATTCTATCGCAAGCGCATGGGCCTGCCCTTGATCGCCATCACGGCGCACGCCGACAGCTTTCTAGGCGCGAGCGCCGATGTCGGCTTGATCCTGCCCCCGGCCGAGGAGGCCTGTCCCAACAGGCTCGCGCCGACAAGTTCGACTACGATGACCCTCGCCTTGGGCGACGCCCTGGCGGTCGCGGTGATGAACCGCCGCGGCTTCACCGTCGAGGAGTTCGGCGCCCGCCATCCCGGCGGGGCATTGGGCATGCGCCTGCAGACCGTCGGCGAATGGATCGCCTCCCAGAAGACCCCGCCCAATCCTCGGGTGCCGGCGACCGCTTCGTTCGTCGACGTCCTCCGGGCGATCACGGACGGGCTGTGCGGCGCGGTCTCGGTGGTCGACGGCGCGGGGGCCCTGGCCGGTATGATTACAGACGGCGATATCCGTCGCGCGGTCGAACAATCCGAACGCCCACGGGGACTGGCGGCGACCGATATCATGACCGCCAGCCCCGCCACGGTGGCGCTTGCGGAGCGGATGGGCCGTGTGATCGAGACCCTGGAGGAGAAACGGATCTCCCAAGTGATCGCCTTGGAAGACGGCGCGCCCGTGGCGATGGTCCATGTCAAGGACCTGATGCAAAGCGGCTATATCTAAGCTGACCGGGCTCCAACGCCGACAAGCAGCCGCGGGATGATCGGCCTCGACAAAGCGCGCGCTCGGCCGACGGCGCTAACCGCCTCTTGGAGCGACCACCCTCAAGACCGTTCGCTCGACGGTCCGGCCGTTTCTCTCAAACGTCCGGGTCCGAACGCGGATCTTCGCCTCCTCCGAGGCGACGACATATCCGGCGGTGTCGACGATTGCGCCATCTCCCCGCGCCACGGATCGAACACGGAGCACCGCCACATCCCGGCGGCGCTTCTCCTTCACAAAGCCTCGGGCCACCGTCTTGGCCCTGCCGCCCTCCGGCGCAAGGGCTGCGCCCTCGACCCCGGCCTCGAGATAATCCGACATGACCGATAGGCCGGCGGCGGCGAACGCCGCATCCGTGCCGACCGCCTTGCCGCGTGCGGCCCCCCGCGCTCGCCTTGGCCGGGCGCGGGTCCGGGTCCGCGCATCGGTTCGGGCGCCCTGACCGGCAGCCCGACCGTTCGCCGCCGCCGCCGCCGCAGCCCCCGCCGTGATCTGATCAAGCTGCTCGGCCGACAGCTCGAGCGCCGCCGCCGTCGGCGCCTCGGCGATCGCCGGCGACGCCGCGATAAGAGCCGCTGCAGCGGCCATGCACCGTGTCCACATTTGATATCCCCCTTCGACAGTCCGCGCTCTCAGGCTAAGCCTCGTTAAATCGGCTGAGCGCCGCAAGCTGATCAAAGGGCGGATCGTCCCTTCGAGGTTCGCGAATGGGCGAGCTTGCGCCGACTTCCACAACCGTGTTCGCCAATATGTGACAGGTTTGCGAGGCGCCTTTGATCCGGTCTCATTAAAGCCCCGATTGGGCGGGGGCCGCGACAGGACACAGGTCGCGCAGAGAGGAATCTGGTCGGAGGAGACAGGACGATGAATTGGCAGGCGGACCGTCGCAGAGAACGGTATATTTGCACCTTGTTTGTAAGCGCGGTCGCCGGATTGACGACGGCCTACGCGGATGAAACGCCGCTGCCGACGACTGCGCTCGACCGGATCACCGCCGGCGCGACCTTCAGCGGCGCAGATGGCGCAGCTGCGGCGGCGGGCCGGTTCACCAACACCGAAGTTTCAACACGGACATTGGCGTCCACCGGTCAGAGATCGTTTTCTTCCGGATCGTCCAAGGCCGGCGCGACCGGCGACGCGGGATCGGCGACCCTATCGGCCACAGCGGGATGCGCGGGGGGCAACTGCTCGGCCGCGGTCGCAGAGGCGTCGACCGACGCCGGATTCTCCGGAACCTTTACAACGTTTCGCGAATCCGACGGCGGCGCGGTGACCCGAACGATCGGCGTTGCGGCGGGCGACGCGCCGACGGTTCGATTGGGCGCGGGCGGCTCCTCAGGTCCCGCGCAGCATAGATCGGTGACGACGACGTTCCGGAGATCCAGCGGCTTTACGGCCCAATCACGCACAACGTCTCGGATTGGATAATCCGAAATCTCGTCAATTGCAGCGCCGCGCTCCTTGTAGCGCGGCGCTTTTTCTTTTTCAGTTTGGGCTGAAGAAAAAGCCTCAACCGCGCACGGTTGAGGCTTTGAGAGTGATCGTTCGGCTTAGCCCGGTCGGGCCACGGAACGCGAGCGACCCCGGATCGGGCTGGACTTAGTTGCCCCAGCGCTTGCGCGGACGGCGCGGCTGGTAGTTCGTCGCGGCGGAAACCGACGCGGCCGTGGAGCTCGAGCCGACGCCTGCTTCGGTGTAGGTGAACGCTTTGGCGTCGGTCGCGGTGAACTTGCCGAAGGCATCGGCCGTCGAGGCGGCGCCAGCCGAATTGCCGGTCAGACGGACGTTGGAATGGATGTCGGCGTCGAAACGCAAGTTGAAGCGCTGATTGCCGCCAAGCGCGGAGCCGGCGGTGATTTCATCCATCGCGCCGGTGGCCAACCGAACTTCCGCAGTGGCCGCGCCGGTCGCCGCCATAGCGGTCGCCGCAAGAGCGATTATGATCTTCTTCATGGTGTCCTCCTAAGTCAGTTTGAAAGGCTCGGCTCTATCGCCGCCCCCTCTGCCTGGGCGGGGACATCCCCCTCGCCCGCAACAAGTATTGCTACACGATGTCGAATCGCAAATTCAAATAAAGATACGTCAATATTGACTATTATTCCCGCATCATCATGGGGTGGATCTGTAATTATTTAAATATATTTAGGCATTTTTGCGAAAACATAAGAGGTTTAATACTGTTGCGCTAGGGCGAGCGGCTGTGGAGAGGGCTTCATCGGAGCGATCGTCCGCGGGGTTGATGGCGCGGCGCCTTAGCGGACGAAGCCATCCGGCTAAGCCGAATGGCCAGCGCCCCTCCAGCCCGATCATTCGAAGGGAGACGCCCGCCATTTCGGCGGAACCGTCTCAGCAAATTGAGCAAGTTGGATCAGACCTCCAGCCCTGCGACGATCGCGTAGGTCGCGGACTTGGCCGCGGCCGTCCGCTCGGGTGACGCGGCGATTTCGCCGGGACGTCCCTCGCGGTGACCTTCGAGGCCTGGGGATGATGACGAAAGATATGATAATCGCGGCTTCGGCGAAGACCGTCGACAGCTTGTGGACGAAAGCGAAATTGGTGGCGGCTGGCGTCTGCGTCGCGGCAGCCGCATCCCACGGCGCGATGGCTGAAACACCGCTGGGCGAGCGCGATCTCGACGCGGTCAGCGGCGGCGCCTTCCAATCTTACTGGCGCTATCTCGCAACGCCGATGGATGTGGAGGCCCTGCTGGCCCACATCCGCAGTCAAAACTACTCCTATTCGATGCATCACTCGACTGCCGCGCCGGCGCCGCAAGCCCTTGAAACCCAGGAGCGCAGCGTAACGGCCGAGGCTGTGGCCGTTGGATCGGAGCGCGCCTCGGCCCAGGCCTTCGCCTCGGTCGGCTCGCCAAAAGGGGCGGTCGCCGAGAGCTCAGCAACCGCCTGCTGCATCGGCGATCCGACCACGCCCGCCCAGGCGATCGCCGATGTCGGGCCCGATACGGCGCTCGACCGCTTCGGTGTCGAGAAAACGGTTCGCGACACGACCGACGCCGAAACCGGGACGATTTCCCAATGGGCCTTCATCGAGGTTCGACCGGTGGCGACGACCTCCCATCAATCGTTCAGCGTGACGTATTTCGCGCCGTCGTCGCTGTTCGAAGGGGCGCGTACGGTCGGCGTTCAATTTTAGATCCAAGCCCGCCGGGCGGGCGGGGGAGAGGGGATTTCGTGTCGGGTCACAGAGCAATGGCGAACCTCGCCGCGCTCAGCGTCGTGTGCGCGTCCGTTGCGCCGGCGCAGGCCCAACCCGTGCGGTCATTGCTAGAGATGCGGCAGGATCGCGTGATCACCCAAGACTGGGATATCAGTTGCGGCGCCGCGGTGCTGGCGACGATCCTCGTTTACGAATTCGGTGAAAGCATCACCGAGCGCGATGTGGCGATCGGACTGATGGGACGCGAGGAATACCTCGCCAATCCCCATATCGTCCGGATCCGCGAGGGGTTCTCCCTCCTCGATATGCAGCGTTATGTCGGCACGCTGGGCTATAAGGGGCAAGGCTTTGGCGACATGGCCTTCGAAGACCTGGTCCGCAGGGCCCCGATCATCGTGCCCGTGACCCGGCACGGCTACAACCATTTCGTCATCGTCCGCGGCGCGCGTCGAGACCGGGTTCTCATCGCCGATCCCTCTTTCGGAAACCGGACGCTGACCCGATCGCAATTCGAGCGCATGTGGCGACCCTTGGCGGAACTGGGCCGTGTCGGCTTCATCGTCTCGCCCCCGGATGGCGGCGAGACGCTGGGCGGGCTCAAGCCCTCCGCACGGGATTTCTACACCTTCGGGTGAGGGCGGCGCCCGGCGGCGTCTTCGCCGTAGCGGGCCGAAGTTGGGTGGAGATCGGAGATGAGGCATCGGATCACCGGCATTGGGGCGGCGCTAGCGGCGGCGATCTGCGCGCACGTTCCCTCTGCGAGCGCGCAGCCGAGTTTCGAAGATCCGGTGCAGGTGGTCGAGCGCACCGAGGGCGACGGCCGGCTGTCGAGACAGGAAGATGAGCGCGACCGCAGGATCCGCGAACTCGAAGCCCGCATCGCCGCGCTCGAAGCGGCCATAGCGTCCGGCTCGCCTGCAGCCGGCACCGACCCCCGACCTGAAACCGTACCGGGCCCGGCCCGGCCCCGCCCGGATCCGGCGCGGGAGGCGATCGATCTCTTGAGCGCCGAACGCGCGCTGGAGCGCACGCTGGTCCGCCGCGGCGCGTTGCTCTTGAGCCCGGGACAGAGGGAGATCCAGCCCTCATTCATTTTCGTCCGGAACGACGAGGATATCATTCCGACGCTGGTCGAGTTCGACGACGGCGAATTGGCTTCCGGCGCGATCGATTCCCGGCGCGACGAGTTCATCTTCGCGCTGGCGGGCAGCCTCGGCCTGCCCTGGAGCTCGCAGCTCGACGTAAGCGCAAGCTATACCCTCGCCAACGAAGTCGACCGGCTACTGATCGGCGGTGCGAGCACGGATGAAACCACCCGCCGAGGGCGCGCGTTCAACGACGTTCGGATTGGTCTTTCGAAAACAGTGTTCCAGTCGGAAGGCGCCCTTCCCGATCTCATCGGCAGAATCGACTGGCAGGCGCCGACGGGCGACCAGCTCGACGACGGCGTGAGCTTTGGCAACGGGTTTTCGGAGATCACGGGATCGCTGACCGCGCTCGCCCGCCAAGACCCCCTCGTTTTCACCGGCACCCTCGCCTACACTGCGGCGTTCGAAGACGACGGCGTCAAACCGGGCGATCAACTGGCGCTGGGCGCCACCGCCTTTCTGGCGGTCAGCCCGGAAACCTCGATGCGCTTCGGCTTCGCCGCTGTCTTGTCCGACGAGGTGGAGATCGACGGCGCGCTAATACCGGGCTCAGGCGCCCAGTCGGCGTCGCTCGAATTCGGTTTCTCCTCGGTTTTGACGCGGCGGACGGTCATCGACATCGGGGTTGAGATCGGACTGACGGATGACAGCCCGAGCTACGCATTCGTTATATCGTTTCCCGTTCGCCTGCCTTAGAGGCGTCAACGTCGCGGTCGGATCGTTAGGCGTGTCGAACCCAAAGATCTCCTGGGCGCGGAAGGCCGCTTGGGTCCGGTTCGTGGCGCCGAGCTTCTTCAAAATGCTGCGGACATGAACTTTGACCGTGCTCTCGCTGAGGTCGAGTTCATACGCGATCTGCTTATTCTGATATCCGAGATGGATGTAGTCCAGCACCTCGCACTCCCTCGGCGAGAACACGTCTCCCACATCGGGCTTCGGTTCGCGCGCGAGCGCGCCCCTGGGTTCGTTTTTATCAATTTTCGTCAGGCGGGTTGCGGCGGTTGGCTCGGCTCGTCGATGGTCCGAGGCTGCGCCGCCCGCCCCCCCGTCATCCGGCGGCCCGCCGACAAGCACGTGGGTCGGCGCATATTCGCCGCCGGCGCGGACCATGGCGATCGTTGCGAGCACCACCTCCTCGGTCATGGACGTGGGGATGTATCCCTTCGCCCCCAGTTCGAGCGCGGCGAGGATCGAGGCCCGTGTCTCGAGATCGGACACGATCACCAAAGGCGCGAAGGGGAAGGCGTTCAGGGTCTCCGACACTAGCGAGCGCGCCGCTCCGCTGACGCTGAGATCCTCGCCCCCGAGCGCGACGATGACGGCGGATAAGCGATCCGCCGCGCCGCCCGCCCCCGAGCCGAGATCGAGCGCCCTCAACGTTTCGACGTCGGCCGCGGCCACAGCATGGATCTTTGCTTCGGACCCGAGAAAATGCCCGATAAGGGCGCGGCGCAGCGGCATAGGGTCGATTAACGCGACCACGCTATCGGCCTCGGGACCATAAAACTCAATGCTTGCACTTGTCACGGCGGCCGAGCCTTTTATGCACGATAACAGCATTGGACCGCCCGTTCACGGACGCCCGCTATTCTGCATTAATATCTAACCCCGAAAGATCGCCTTTTATTATTTCTATATTTTCTCAAGCGTTGTCTTTGATCTTAACACTTTTCGACAGATTTCACAATGTCAAATTCAGACGCAAACCGCTCTAACGGGAATTATGAAACCCTAATTCGTTCTGAAATCGTATGACAATCGGGATGGCTCGGCGGACCCAACCGCGGAGAGCGAACCGGCGGGCACGGCGAAACCAACCGTCGCAGACAGCGGGCGGCGTTACGCGCCACGATCGGTCTTTGGCGGAAGCCCGCAGCGATAAATCTCGGAATCCCGCTCAAAAGTGATCGTCACGCTTCTCGCCTCGCGGTCGGCGACCGGGCCGGGTTTATTATCAAAGACCGGTGCTCGGATAGGCCCCGGCACGTTCAGCCGCTTCGCCGTGGCGACGACCGCGTTAAAGCGCTGAGCCGCCAAGCTTTGACCCTTATCCGGCGCGGCGGCTTCGTCGACCGATACGCTGGCGCTGACCGTCAGTGATCCGGCCGTCGTTGCGATCCGCTTTAGGAAGTCCTCGAGCACCCCTCTGTGGAGGGGCCGCAACCGCCCGTCGTTCTTCGCAAAATCTAGAAGAACGAGGCGATCCACCCCCTCCGACGGCGTCTCCTCAATGAAATCGCCTGCGGCGCTGGAGACCGTGTCGGCCATCGGATCGCGCGCCGGATCGCGCGTCGAAGAGGATTTTTTTCGCGTGCGACCTGGTGGAGACGGCGCAGGGCCCGACGGCGGCGCCCGGTCGATCCGAAAAAGCAATTCCACGGAGGCGGCGTCCGCCTCCGTGGGTCCGGCGCCGCTCGCGTCGAATACGCGTTCGATTGAGAAGCCGGCCTGAACAGCGAGCTCGGCATAGCAAGCCCATCGCGCGGCGGAGAGTTGATAGAGATCTTGCCCTTCCAACGTGTCGTCCGGGCGGAAAAAGAACTTTGGCGCCGTCAGCGTCGCGCCATATTTCCGAAGCCGGCTCGCGTTCGACAAGAAGATGCGGGCCGCCGGTTCCGTCAGCCAATACTGGTCGCGGTCGAACATCGGCGCTTGCACCGCGTAGTGTTTGCCGACCTCGGCGCCCTCGAAAGGAACTTGGGCGTCGACATTCAAGCCTTTCGTCGCCTGGCTAAGGGGTTGCTTTTCGACGGCATAACACAGCGTCACCCGCCTTCTTTTGAAAGGACCGGCGTCGGTGTCGGGAATCAAAGCAAGCCCCAGGCGGGTTTCGGGCAAACCCGCCTGGGACAGCGCGCCCTGCACCCCCGCGATACGAGCCTTCTCAAGATAAATCCGCCGCTCCTGGGACGACATCTCCGCCTCGTCGACCTCCGCGGCGACGCTCACGGGAAGCAGTCTCTGGCCATGCTTTTGAATCAGCGCGTCTATTGCCGCCCGATCATCCGGGTGCAGATCGATCGAGTTCGGCTGGAAGTTCATCAGGGCCACCTGCCCAATGAGAAACGGACCCACATCCTTCTCATAGGTGCGTCGCCACTCGTCGTCCTCGTGCGGCGGTGGCGCGTCCCCCTCGTCCGGGGCTGGCGTGTCGGGGCCCGGCTCCGCGCCGCCCGGCGTCTGCGGACCGTCCGCCGACGTCCCGCGCCCGGCGGCCGGCGATTGACCGGCGGGCGTATTCGTCTGCTGCGGCGAACTCGCTGCAGGTGGACCGCCGCCTGGCGTCGCGCCCGCTTTCGAAGGCTTGCTCGAGGAAGCCGGCGCCGCCTCGCCCTTGGCCGGGTCCGGGCCCGTCTCCGACGCCGACGCACGCTGCTCTTCCGCCTTCATCATCGCCCCGAGACGGGCGTTGGACATCTTCGATAGATTCTCCATCGCCGCAATGCGGACCGCCGCAGATTGCTTTGTGACTTCGAGATTGGCGGCCTTGTTCGCTTCGATGCCCGCGCCGGCCGTTTTCGCCGCCATCTCCATCATCGCGCCCGGGTCCACGACTGACGTAGTCAACCCTTCCGCCAGCCCACCCGAAAATGCGCTCGACGGCAGGGTCTGCAGCGCCTGAAGCGAGGCCATCGGAGCGCCGAATTGGGCCGTCGGCGTAATCGGGGCCGCCGCCGCTGGCTGGGAGGCGGCCGCTGGCGGCGCAAGGGCTGGGATCGGGCTTTCCTGCCAATCCCAAAAGCGGGTGAAATCGAACTTCTCCGCAGTGTTCGCGCGACCTAGAACACCTTCGGCGTGCACGCCGTCGGTCGGCATCGACACCATGTCGGCGACCTGGACGTCCGCATCGAAATTCTTCGCCTTCCACTCGGCCCACCATCGCGCGGCCGGCGAGTCGTCCTCGGGGATCGTGATCGGGAAACCGAGCATGTTGCCGTAGACAGCGGCCACCCGGGGTTCGACGGCGCCTGTCAGGTCGAGCCCGGCGAAGGTCTTGCCCACGAACAGGCCCATCAGGCTGGAGGGCTCGAGCGAACGCCACACCGCCATGGAATACCGGATCGGGTCCCGGTTGAGCTCGGCGATTACGGCCGGCGGGATCGGCAAGGCCTCCGCGGTCAGGATCGTATAGCTCGCCTGCCGCGCCTGGTACGAGAACTCCACCACAGCCTCTTCGCCATGGACCGAGAGCGAGAGCTCCGCCGTCAGCACGTCCGTCGCGGACGGCTTTGTCTTGAATGTATTATTCAAGGCGCGGAGCGCCTCGAGAGGCAGCACGCGATCGAACTCGACGGTTGAAACGCTGCCGCGCCCGCTCACGGAGAAAATGTCCGCCTTGTAGGTCTCGGTTTTCGTCTGGTCTCGACGGCCCAGCACGATTTCCGCGGGAACGTGAGCTCCGCGGAAGGTCAGCCCTCTCAGCACAGCCCCCCTTGGCAGGCGAAAAACACCCGCGGCGCGGTCCGCGCGGACCGGCCCCTGCGCTCGAAAAACCTGGTTTGCGGACTACACAATTGGGATTACCGGGTGGATACAGGAATTAGTGAATACAACAATGAGGAATATCTTCACAAGTTTGAATCATTTGTTGAAAATGGCTGGGTTTACGTGGACAGAGAAGAAATCGAGGCCTATTTAGAGGAGTATCCACAACCATTTAAGCGTGATGAATATCTTGGAGCTTATGCGGATACACACCCAGAGGATACCGAGCCATACACAAATTATATCAAGGAATTGGCTCAAAATGGGCTGAAAAATTTTGGTCATCATGGGCCTTCTGCGGCGATGGGGGTTGATCGTAATACGTTACCCAAATGGGAAAATATTCAATTTTTGCCTGCACAGTTGGCCAGACGTCCCTTAATGGACGAAGAAGAG
>CAYYNG010000038.1:0-9946 GCA_964472435.1 uncultured Hyphomonadaceae bacterium
CGCCATTGCTGTGGCTAATCTTCGCCGGCGCGCCGACCGCATGGTGGTTGGCCTGCTCTTCGGCTTTATCGGCGGCTATTATCTGCGGATCCAAATCTACAAGCACGCCGCATGCGCCGCCGGGGGAGAGATAGTCGCCCGCCTCGGCTAAACGCCGCTCGAAAACGCCGGCGAAGGGCGCCCGGATGCGTATCCGCTCAAGCTCGATCGCCGCGAAATCGCGGGCGGCGATGGCGGCGTCGAGTTCGGCGCGCGCCGAGGCGGCGCGGGTTGGCGGGGCCCAGCCTTTTTCGGCGAGGTCTTTCGCGGCGATGTAGTCGAGCTCGCGGGCTGCAACGGTCGCCTCGGCCTCCCGGAGCTGGGCTTGGCGGGGGCCGACCGTGATGCGGCAGAGGAGCGTCCCGGCGCCGACGAGCGCGCCTTCCCGAGCGGGCGCGGCGTCGACCACGCCCGTGGTGGCGGACCTGATAGTGACTTCGCGCTCGGCTTCGGTACGGCCGCGCAGGGAAAGCCGCAGTGTATGAGGTTGTCGGCGGGTTTCCCTCACCATGACTTCCGGCCTGCCGCTGACCAGCGCCGGCGACGCGATCGTCAGCGGCCGGTCGGGCTCAGCGCCGGGGCGAAATGCGGCGCTGAAAGCGAAGTAGGCGACGAGGGCGAGCGCCAAGCCGCAGGCGAGTGCTATTGATTTCGTCACCTGGTCCTCTCGAGCTCAACCTCGGGGCCGCGCCGCCGCCGGGAACGACACGCTCAAGCTCCTACCCCATCCGTCTTTCGTTCACGCAAACCTCGCGTTTGATTTTCGGCATATGTATCAAGTCATACTTAAGCCCCGGCGCGCCGGCCGCCAATCAATTGGCGCGTCAATTGACACTATTTCGAACAGTGGAAACCGGCGCGGCGTCTCAGCCGCCGAGCTCCCGCGGCGCGGTCTCGCGGCCGCCGTCCAGGGTCATCCAATCGCGAAGGGGCAGGCCGTAGACCATATCCATGACTTCGAACTGGATGCCGACGGGCTTGCGCGAGGAGCTGTTCCAGAGCGCGGCGACGCCCGTGTCGACGTCCGGATCAAAGAGGATCAAGGCGCGGTAGCCCCGCACGGCTCCGCGATGGCCCACCACTTTGCGGCCTTCGTAGTCGTAGATGCGCCATCCATGCCCGTACTGGGCGTTCGCGACGCGGCCCCATCGACGGTTTATCGAGCGCTGCTCGCGCAACGTTCGCACTTGGGGAGCGTGGATTCCCTCCAAAACCGACGGCGCCAGCACATAAGGGCGAGCGCCCATCTGCGCCTGCATGTAGACCGCGAGATCTCGAATCGATGAGTTCACGCCGCCGGCGGCGGGCACCCGGTAATAGGCCTCGCTCACCGCCACCGGCCGCCCGCCCGCATTGCGAGGATGGGGCCGCGCCCAGCTGGCGGCGGTTTCAAGTCCCGCGCGATCAAGGCTGGCGCTGGTCATGCCCAATGGATCGAAGATGCGCTCCTGAACCGCCTCGGCATAGGTTTGTTCGGTGACGGATGCGACGACCTCGCTGGCGGCGTCATAGGCGACATTCTGATAGGTATGGCAGTCGCCGACGGGGCAGATGCTCCTGAGCCCGCCGAGCGCCCGGCGGATGTCCCGAGGGTCGCGATTGTCTTCAAGCCGCGTGTCGTACGCATTCGAAACGATGCCCAAGCGGTGGGAGAGGAGATCTGAAATCGTCGCCTCGGTCTGCGCGGCGCCGGGAAGCCTTAGCGTTCGGGAGAACCGGGACAGCGTGTCGCCCCATTTAAGTCGTTCTTCCTCAACGAGTTGGCCGACCACGGTGGCCGCGACACCCTTCGAAAGCGACGCCCAACGGAAGACCGTGTGCTCGGTCACGCGCTCGCCGCCGCCTCGCACCGTCTCCCCGTATCCGCGCGCGAAAGTAATCTGTCCATTCTCTACGACGGCGACGGCGAGTCCCGCCATATCCGGCTCTTCAGCCAAGCGGCTCAGGCGGCTGTGCAGCAAATCGTAGTCGATGGGCTCGGCCTGCGCCGCCCGCGCGAGGGCAAGCAGGGCGAACACGAAGAGAAAGAGCGGCTTAGCCATGCGCGGCGGCTCCCCTGGCTAAAGACGGACTCCAACGGCGGAGCCGGACTCAATCAAGAATCCGGCCAAAAAACGGCCACCGACCGCCGCTTTGCGGTTACATTCAATCATCCGCGCGCCAGCGCGCGTAAAGAGCGGTCGGCAAGAGCCTTTCGCCGCCGGCCTGCGGGATGGCCATCTCGCCCGTCTCCATCACGCCGCCGAGATCTGCGAGGCGGTCGCCCAAGGCTTGCGCCAGCGCCCAGTGGGAGAGGCGCACTGCATAGGCGGTCGCGACCACGAAGATCGGCTCTTCCGATAGAAGCGCGCGGACGCCGTTTAGGAGCGAAGGCAGATCCTCCTCGAACCGCCATGTCTCAGTCTTGGGGCCGCGCCCGAATTTCGGGGGATCGAGGACCACGCCGTCATAGACGTTTCCGCGGCGCTGCTCGCGGGCGACGAATTTCATCGCATCGTCGGCGATCCAGCGGATCGCGCGATGCTCTAGGCCGGAGAGGGACTGGTTCTCTTTGCCGTAGCCGTTGGATTTCGGGCTGGCGTCGAGGTGGACGACTTCGGCCCCCGCCGCCGCGCACGCGAGGGACATGAGGCCGGTATAGCCGAAGAGGTTCAAAACGCGGACCGGACGCGCGGCGGCCCTGATCCGCTCTTGCGCGAACCGCCAGTGCACGGAATGCTCCTGAAAAACGCCGAGGTGGCGGAACGGCGTGCGTCGGGCGTGAAACCGCAACCCATGCCATCGCATCGGCCAGCTCTCCGGCGCCCCGGGACTGAGGACGGACCAGCGCCCGCCCTCGTCGTCGCCGCTCTTGGCGTCGAATCGGGCGTCCGCGCGCCACTGCTCCACCGGGGCCCGCGGCTGCCAGAAGGCTTGCGGATCCGGCCGGTCGATGGTTTGGCCGCCGAAGCGCTCTAGCTTCCGTCCATCGCCACTGTCGAGAAGGGCGTAATCCGACCAATCATCGGCGATCAGCAAGCGCGTTTCGGTCCTCATTTCGCCGCACCGACGCCGATGCCGCTAAACCCTTGGCTGCGCCAGGCCTCATAGATCATGACCGCTGTCGCCTGCGCGAGATTGAGGCTGTCGGCCCCGCCGCGCATCGGGATCCACGCCAGGCTGTCGCACGCCGCCTCCACCTCGCGAGGCAGGCCCGATTGTTCGTTGCCCATGAGGATGCCGGCCCGCTCGCCATAAGGGACGTCGTCGTGGCGCGCCGAGCCGTTCACCGAGGCGGCCGTCAGGGAGAGGCCCGCGCGTCGCCGCCAGACGTCGAACGCGGCGAAGCTCGCTTCTGCGAACGGCACGTCGAAGATCGAGCCCATGGTCGCCCGGACGGCCTCGATCGAGTAGGGGTCGCAGGTCGTTCCGAGGAGCGCGACGCCGTTGACGCCTGCGCAGTCGGCTGTTCTGAGGATGGTGCCGAGATTGCCGGGATCGCGCGGTTCATAAAGGGCAAGCCAGATTCCCTTCGGCGCACCGGCGAGGGCGTCGAGGGTCGGACGCCGTTGCTCGAATGCGCCGATAACTGTTTGCGGATTGTCCTTCCGGCTGATCTGGCCGAGCAGGCGGTCCGACGTGAGCGCGACGCGCGCCCCGGCGCTGCCGGCTTTGGCGAGCAGCGCACGCATGTACGGACGCTCGGCGCCGGCCCGGGACGCAAGGAGGGCGCGCGGCGTCCAGCCGCGATCAAGGCCCTGCTCGACAAGCCGCGCTCCCTCGGCGAGGAAAAGCCCCGTCTCCGTCCGGACCTTCTTCCGGTCCAGTCCGCGAAGCGTCTTCACAAGGGGGTTGGAGGCGCTGGTGATCTCTTCAAACATAGGACGCATTCGACCGCGGGCCGGCGCTTGCGCCACTCCCGCCTTTCGGGCAAGCCATAAAACCGGCGGGGATCAAAGGGAAGATTGAGTGATGCGGGTCATCGACGCGTTGATCGCCTTTACAAGTTTCGCCGGGCTCTGCGCGCTTGGCTACTGGCAAGCGCTGATGCTCCACGAGAAAAGCGCGCCGGGCCTGGAGGCGCGGCTTCGGGAAAGCGCGGAGAGCGCGCTTGCGCGAGACGGGTTCGGTTGGGCGCGGGTCGCGATGGATGGGCAAGTCGCTCGCGTTTCGGGCGATGCGCCTTCGCCAGAGGCGCTTGAGGCGGCGCGGTTCGCGGTGTTGACCTCCAGCGGTCCGGGCGGATTGTTGTTCGGTGGCGTTGTTTTGGCTGAGATCGACCGGATCGGCGGGCAAGGGCGATGACGGCCAAGGGCGGCCCGTTCGGCTGCGAGTAGGAGACGTTTGGCATGGTGTGGCTTATTGGTCAGATGTGGGCGACGCTCGCGATCGCCGCGGCGCTTGGTTTGTTGTTCGGCTGGTCGATCCGCGGGCTGCTGCTCGTCGGCAAAGCGCGCCGCGCGGCGGTCGAACGGGACGTGGCCCGGACTGAGCTTGATCAAGCTCGCGTCGAAATCGAAGGCCTTTACCGTGCGCAGAGATTGGCGTCGACGCAGGTTGCAGTCGCGCCTGAGCGCAAAGACGCCGATCCCGCGGCGGACCGGAACGTCGCTGCTTTGTCCGCCGCGCTAGCGGCCGCGAAGGACGAAATCTCCAGGCTGAGCGCCGAGCGATCCGCCCCGCGCGCGGAGACGCCGCCCAGGCTTGACGCAAATCTTTCGAAGGATGCGGCCGTGCTATCCTGGCGAAATCGCTATTTGGAGAGCCGAAACCGCGTTTTGGAGGAGCGGCTTTCCGCAGCGACGGCGCCCCAGCCTCAGCCCCAGCCCCAGCCCCAGCCCCAGCCGGTTCCGGCGGTCGAGCGGCCAGAGGCGCCGACAGCGGATCCGGAGGCCGTGAAGCGGGCCGAGCAGGAATTGGCCCGTTTGAGGTGGCGCAACCGCTACCTAGAGGGGCGGCTCGCGTATCTCGAGGCACCCGAACCCCAGGAGAGCGCGGGCGACGATCGCAAGCCGCCGGCCCGCGCCGGTTCGGGCGAGATCGGCTCGGCCGGGGGCGAAGCGGGCCTGGCGCTTCGCAGAGAGCCAGAACGGCCCGCCGAAGCGATTCTGAGCTTTCTCAGCGAAGCGGACGCCGCGTCGGAGCCCCGGCGGCCGCCATCCCTCAGTCACCCTCGGGGCGGGGTCGGGGACGATCTAACCGCGATAAACGGCATTGGTCCAAAGCTTCAGGACTTGTTGAATGCGGCGGGCGTCCATCATTTCGATCAGATCGCGAGTTGGAACGCGGCGAACGTCGCTTGGATGAACGAACATCTCAGCTTCGCAGGTCGGATCGAGCGGGAGCGTTGGGTTGAACAGGCGGATATTCTCGCGGGCTCTCGCGATCCTGGCGAGGCGGACGTCCACTAGCCGCGAGCCCGTGCGGAGTGGAACGAGCCACTTTCGAAGGCGTTTCAAATTTGGTTAGTTGGCGTGGACGTCATTGAAGGATGGGGTGATGGCAGACGAACGCATCGAGCTCGAGGGAGACGCCCTTGCGGCGGCTCCTCGCATCAACATGTCCCGCAGGGCGATCATCAAGGGCCTTGCTTGCGGCACGGTCGTGCCGATCGTCGGGGGGTGCGCGACGCTCGTCACCGACGCCCAGCTCGCCCCGCTTGCAGCCGAAGCCTGGGCGGAGCTGAAAACCACGACCCCGCAATCTTCGGATCCGCGGTTACGCGAAGTCGTTGATCGCAACTGGACCCGGATCGCGCGGGCGACGCCGAAAGCCAACGAGCCATGGGATGTGGCGGTCTTCGACACCGACACGGTCAATGCTTTCGTGATGCCGGGCAACCGGGTCGGCGTCTATCGCGGCATGGTCGAATTCGTTGAGAACGAAGACCAGCTTTCAAGCGTGCTCGGCCACGAAGTGGGCCACTCTGTGCGCCAGCATGCGGCGCAACGGGCATCCCAACAGCAGTCGGTGGGCGCGCTTCTGGCGCTCGGTCAGATTGCGGTGGCGAGCTCTGAGCGTCTTCGCCCCTATGGCGGGTCGATCGTCGCGCTCGGCGGCGCGGCGGCCCAATTCGGTGTCCTATTGCCCTATAGCCGCGCCCACGAATCCGAAGCCGATCGGCTCGGCGTGGATTACATGCATCGAGCGGGTTACGACGTGACCCAGGCGCCGAGGCTTTGGGAGCTGATGGACGCCAATAGCCGGGGGCAGCGCCCGCCGGAGCTGATGTCGACCCACCCGGATCCCGCGCGCCGGGCTCGCGAGCTCAACACCTATATCCGCCAGCAGGGCTATATCTAGGGTGGTCTCCGGGGTGCGCTTACGCCTTTGATCGCGGGTGCGGCAGCCGCTTGTCGTCGGCCGTCAAGGCTGTCGATGTGACAAATCCACGGCGACCCTGAACCCGTCGGTCCGATCGCGGGTGTTGCGGGCGAGACCGGAGCGTTGGCCGCGCGGACCCCAATCGACTCTTACTGAGACGGTGGACCAGGGGACGGCGATCTTCGCGTCAGCACCATGCCGCCCGTAACGTCGTCATAAGCCTGCCTGGCGCGAAACCTTGTTCGACCCGACGTCGGCGTCTTCGGATTCCAATGTTTTGGAGATCGGTTCGGCCTTATCGCGATCGAGGCGGCTACAAGACGAAATACATCCGACATATCGTGTCCTCGGATCGGAGAGGCGGAGTGCGAATTCCAGAAATCCGACAAGAATCCGCGGGCTACGAGGCCGCGCCGCTTCGGTTGCTTGACCTTGCCGCTTCGATCCGTCATAGGCCGCCCTCGGTCAGCCTTTCGGAAACGGACCGAGCGCGTGGGAGGTTCGGTCGGGCGAAGTCCATCCGGCCGCCGCACCACGCACCTCTGTTTCAACCGGACGGAGCTGAAAGACGCGCCGTCCATCTAGCCGTTGAGAGGATAAGATGGCGAAGAAGCTATTGGGGCAGCTCAAGCTCCAGATCCCGGCCGGTCAGGCGAACCCGTCGCCGCCGGTGGGGCCTGCGCTGGGCCAGCGCGGCATCAACATCATGGAGTTCTGTAAGGCGTTTAACGCTAAGACACAGAGCGCCGAGCCCGGCGTGCCGCTGCCCGTGGTGATCGATTATTATCAGGACAAATCCTTCACTTTCATCGTTAAGACGCCGCCCGCGTCCGTGCTGCTGAAAAAGGCGGCGAAGCTCAAGAAAGGCTCGAACAATCCGGGCAAAGAACGCGCCGGCAGCGTGACCATGGCCCAGTGCCGGGACATCGCGGAACAGAAAATGGCCGATTTGAACGCCAACGACCTGGACGCGGGCGCGAAGATCATCGCCGGCTCGGCCCGGGCGATGGGCCTTGAAGTGGTGGAGTAGGGCGATGAAGACTGGAAAACGCATCCGCGCCGCGCGGGACGCCGTGGACGCAGGCAAGCTCTACTCGATCGACGAGGCTGCGGCCGTCGTGAAGGCGAACGCCAAAGCAAAGTTCGACGAGACGATTGAGATCGCCATCAATCTTGGCGTGGATCCGAAGTACGCCGACCAGATGGTCCGCGGCGTCGTGAACTTGCCGGCCGGAACCGGCAAGGCGATTCGGGTCGCGGTGTTCGCAAAAGACGCTAAAGCCGACGAGGCCCGCGAGGCCGGCGCCGATATCGTCGGCGCGGAGGACCTGATGGAGAGGATCCAGGGCGGGTTCATGGACTTCGACCGCGTGATCGCGAGCCCGGACATGATGTCGGTGGTCGGCCGGCTCGGCAAAGTGCTCGGCCCCCGTGGTCTGATGCCGAACCCGAAGGTCGGCACGGTGACCCCGAATGTCGGTCAAGCGGTTAAGGACGCGAAAGGCGGCGCGGTGGAGTTCCGCGTTGAGAAAGCCGGCATCGTCCACGCCGGCGTGGGCAAGGCAAGTTTCGAAGAGGCGGCGATCGCGGAGAACATCCGCGCCTTCGTCAACGCAATCATGAAAGCCAAGCCGTCGGGAGCGAAAGGCACGTACCTGAAAAAATTGGCTTTGTCGTCCACTATGGGGCCGGGGGTGCAAATTGACGCCGCTGAGGCGCTTGCATCGGCCGCGCAATAGCGCTACATGCCACCGGCTAATGGGAAATGGCTGTCCTGCGGGGCGGCCATTTCTTATTTTCCTGTCCAAGACCATAGGCCGGTTCGCCGGTAAGTCCAAAAGGGCGCCTATGCAGACGGGGTGAGGCGAGATTGGGTTTCGGGGGACGCGTCCCCCGCGCCGGCTTTCCCGCCCTGGGCAGGGCCTGAGACGCGCCGGCGGCCTTCGGCCTCCTGCGTTTTTCAGGCGACCCTCAGGGCGATCGGATGGTCCGGCCGCCTGTTTAGTGGAGCGTCCTTATGAACAAAGCGCAGAAGTCTGAAGCGCTTGATGTGCTGAAGGGCATCTTCGCCACCGCTGGCATCGTGGTCGTCGCGCAGTATGCGGGGATGTCGGTGTCGCAGATGACGGATCTCCGCGGCAAGCTGCGGCCCGAACAGGGCTCGCTGAAGGTCGTGAAGAACCGCCTGGCGAAAATCGCTCTTGAAGGCACGCCGGGCGAGGCCGGCGCCGACCTCTTCCAGGGGCCGGCGGCGATTGTCTTTTCGCCGGACGCTGTGAGCGTGACCAAGGTCGTCTTGGATTATGCCAAAGCGAACGAGAATTTCGTTCTCAAAGGCGGCATCCTCGGCGCATCGGTATTGGACGAAAGCGGTATCGAAGCCCTTTCGAAAATGCCGTCCTTGGACGAAATGCGGGCGAAGCTCGTCGGGTCGCTCAGCGCGCCCGGCGGCATGCTCGCACGCACGCTCAACGCGCCAGGGAACAATTTCGCGACCGCCCTCGGCGGCGTGGGTCGAAACCTGGCGAGCGTTTTGGCGCAGCGGCAAGCTCAAATCGAGGCGGCGTAACGGCCGCACACCTGATCCCTCCTCAACTGAAAGAGTCACACAATGTCCCTCGAAAAAATCGATCAAATGTATGAAGAGCTGTCCTCCTGGACGGTTCTTGAAATCGCCGACCTCGTGAAGAAGCTGGAAGACGGCTGGGGCGTCAGCGCGGCGGCTGCGCCCGCCATGGCGATGCCGATGGCCATGCCCGGCGGGGCCGGCGGCGACGCCGACGCCGCTCCGGCGGAAGAGCAGACCGAGTTCGACGTTATTCTGACCGACGCCGGCGAGAAGAAAATCAACACCATTAAGGCGGTTCGCGAAGTCGTGTCCGGGCTCGGCCTTAAAGAAGCCAAGGAATTGGTCGAAGGCGCTCCGAAGCCGCTCAAAGAAGGCGTGTCGAAAGAGGAAGCAGAAGAGATCAAGACGAAGTTCGAAGAGGCCGGCGCGAAGGTCGAGATCAAGTAATCTCGCCATCGGGTCGGACGGTTTCGGCGGCGCGTGCCGGAACCGGCGTAGAGTGTTCGGCGGCAGACCTGTTCAGGGTCTGCCGCACACGCGCGTTTAAACGGCATGGCGGCCTATTTCGGGCCGCCGCACTAGCTAGGATCGATGATGGCCCTTTCGTTCACGGAAAAGAAACGCATCCGCAAATCATTTGGGAGAATCCCAGAAGCCGTTGAAATGCCGAACCTGATCGAGGTTCAACGTTCCTCCTACGAACACTTCCTGCAAATGCACACGCCCCAAGCCGAGCGGACGGATGACGGGCTGGGTGGCGTGTTCAAGAGCGTTTTCCCGATCAAGGACTTTTCCGAGCGCGCCACCCTCGAATATGTCTCCTACGAGTTCGAGCCGCCGAAGTTCGACGTCGACGAATGCATGCAGCGGGACTTGACGTACGCCGCGCCGCTAAAGGTCCGCCTCCAGCTCGTGGTCTTCGACGTCGACGAAGAAACGCAGGCCCGCTCTGTGAAAGAGGTCAAGGAGCAAGAGGTCTATCTCGGCGACATTCCGTTGATGACGGAAAAGGGCACGTTCATCGTCAAAGGGACC
>CAYYNG010000039.1:0-9903 GCA_964472435.1 uncultured Hyphomonadaceae bacterium
CAGGAGAGCACGGAAGCCGTTGCCTGGTACCAGAACCATGGCTTTGACAACGTTCATAGTGGCGTGGTGCTGAGCTACGGGCACGAGCGCACGCCGGAATACGCCGCGGCCTTCTTTGCCAAACAGGTAGGAGCCAAGCCGAAACGCCCGCCGGTGACCTTGGCCAGGATTCGTATGGACACACTGCCGACCGATCAGCCAAAGGCGGAGCCGGCGGCCACCGCGGTTTCGTCGAGCGTCTCGTGCGCTCCGAATGCGAAGGCCGATCGGTCGCTCACCAAATCCCGCGCCCGCAGCGGGCGCGAAATCTCCAAGCCCTCAAGACGTCGCGCACGGGAGAACGCCACATAGGCCTGGCCGTGGGCGAACATGCCGTGGTCGAAATCAATATAGACCTGATCCAGCGTCAGACCCTGGGCTTTATGAATGGTCACAGCGTAAGCGAGGCGCAGCGGCACTTGCTTGAACGCGCCGACGACCTCACGGCTCACCTTTTCCGACGTCGCGTCCACCGTGTAACGATGCTTTTCCCAGAGCGCCGGCTCGATCGTCCGCACCCGTCCGCCGGTTCTGACGATCACGCTTGCATCGTCGAAACCTTCTACGGTGGCGAGCGAGCCATTGACCCAGCGGCCCTCGGGATCGTTGCGAATGATCATCACCCGCGCGCCGACTTTTAGTTCGAGATCGGGATCGGTCGGATAGCTCTTATCGTCGAACTGGCCTTCGACCTTGGCGGAATAGGTTCGCGCCTCTCCGGCGAGGTCGGCGAGGCGCGCCTGGTTAATGCGATGGGCGTTCGCATTGTTCGGCGTCAGGACGACATGGGTTTCCGAGGCCTCGATCGCCGACCGGTCGGAGACAAGGGTTCGGAGCAGGGCTTCGTCCGGCGGGGCCAGACGTCCGCGCCGCAGAGCGCCCAGGAGCGCCAGGAATTTCGGGTCGGCCTGGCGGAAGACGTGCTTTAGGGCGAGAAGGGCGAACTCGCCCGCCTTGAAGGCCGGCGCGTTGAAGAAATAACCGCCGCCATACCGCTCATTCAGGATATCGGCCTCCTCGCCCCGCACGACGGGGGGCAGCTGGTGCAGGTCGCCCGAAAGGATCATTCGGACCCCGCCAAATGGGCGTTTCGAGCCGCGATTGAGTTTCAGCGCGGCGTCGATCGCATCCAGCATGTCGGCGCGGACCATGGAGATTTCATCGATGACCAGGGTTTTGATTGCGCGAATGACCCGGGCGTTGCGCAGGCGTTTAACATCGGTCGGTTCAATCAGCCGCGGCGGGAGTTTGAAAAAGGAGTGGACCGTCTGCCCCCCTGCGTTCATCGCTGCGACCCCGGTGGGGGCCAGGACCACTGCGGCCTCGCCGGCTTCCGCAAGGAAGCGGCGGAGGAGGGTCGTTTTGCCGGTGCCGGCGCGACCCGTTAGAAACAGGTTGCCCTGGGCGCCCGCGCCACTCGCCACCCAATCAGCTGGGGCGGCGTAGATCTCGTCTCCATGGGGGGCCTCGGCCATTGACCACGCTTAGCGCGGCTCGCACCCTGAAGCGAGCCTTGGAGGTCAGACATGCGCGTGATGGTTCTCGGCTGCGGCGGCGCCATCGGACGAGCGGTGGGGCAAGCGTTTGCGGATGCCGGCGACGAGGCGATGGGCGTCTCACGTTCGTCGCTCGCCGATGAGCGCGCGCGGATTTGAAAGACCCGCGACCGGCGGGTACCAGAAGCCCATGAGCTTGAGCCCGAACGACCTCGACCGCCACAAGCGCCATATTCTCTTAAAGGAGATCGGCGGCCCGGGCGTTGCGAAACTCCGCGCCGCCTCGGTCTCAATCGTCGGGGCCGGCGCCCTGGGCGGGCCGTGCGCGCTCTACCTCGCCGCCGCCGGCGTCGGACGGATCGAGCTCTGGGACGATGACTGCGTCGACCGGTCGAACCTGCAACGCCAAGTACAGTTCGGCGAGGCGGACATCGGCGCGCTGAAAGGCGAGCGCCTGGCCGAACGGCTCCGGGCGATCGATCCCGCGCTCGCCGTGTCTGTTCGGGCCGAGCGGTTCGGCGGAGCGAGCGCGCTCGCCGGCGACGTGCTGATCGATGCGACCGATAATTTCGAGGCGCGCTTCGCCCTGAACGCCCTGGCGCATCGGACGGCGCGGCCCCTGGTTTCCGGCGCGGCCGCCCGGTGGACGGCCCAGGCGTCGGTCTTCGCCTCGGGCCTGATCCCCGGCGCGCCGTGTTACCAATGCTTCGTGCCGGCGCCGCCGCCCACGGCGGAGGACTGCGAGACGATCGGCGTCGTCGGGGCCGTAACAGGGATCGCCGGCGCGCGCATGGCGCTCGAGACAGTCAAGGTCGTTACCGGGGCCGGGGCGCCTCTCTTTGGCCGGCTTTGGCTTCTAGACGGACTGAGCGGCGAGACCAGGATCCTGAAACTTCGTCAAGACCCGGAGTGTCAAGTCTGTGCGACCTGATTCTTTCCTTTGACACCGGCTGAAATGCCGGTTTGAAGATGACGGATAAATGACAGTGGTGTGCGAGGGGGTTACAGATGGTGCGTCGGTCGATGGCGGTGCTGCTCACGTTCATCGCGATCGCCGCAGCGGGGTGGCTCGCGCTCCGGCGGCCCGATATTCCCTATGACACTCTGGAGGCGGCTTACGCCTCCGCCGATTCAAAGTTTCTCACCCTGTCCGATGGGCTGAAAGTCCATTATCGCGACCAGGGACGGCGTTCGGGACCGGCGCTGGTGCTGGTCCATGGCTTTGCCTCCTCGCTCCACACCTGGGAGCCCTGGGTCCAGCGGCTGGGGTCCGATTATCGCGTCATCAGCATCGACATGCCGGGGCACGGCCTGACCCGGTCGGTTCCGCCGGAGCACATGCGCGCCGATTTCTTCGCAGACGTGGTGGTGGAGACCACGCGCCTTCTCGGGGCCGACCGCTTTACCATCGCCGGTAATTCGATGGGCGGCCATGTCGCTTGGCAGGCGGCGCTCCGCCACCCCGAGCGCTTGGAGGGGCTGGTCCTGGTCGCCCCCGGCGGTTGGCCGGCGCCCGATCGGGCCGCCGGCCGGCCGTTCGCTTTTCAGGTGCTCGGCAACCGGTTCGCGCGCGAGGTGATCAAAGACCTCGATCTCTCGGCGCTGGCGCGTTCGGGTCTTGAGGATTCCTTCGCCGATCCCTCCCTTGTGACCGATGCGATGGTCGAGCGCACCGTGGCGCTCACCCGGGCCCCTGGGCACCGCGCGGCGCTCCTGGGGCTCATCGGCGGCGAGGGCGGACGCGTCGATACGGCGCGCCGGTTCGCCGAGATCGAGGTCCCCACCCTCGTCATGCACGGCGCGCTCGACCGTGTGATCCCGCCGGACGCGGGACGTCGCTTCGCGGAGGCGATCCCGGAGGCTGAACTCGAGATATATGACGGGGTCGGGCATGTGCCCCAGGAGGAGATCGCGGATCGCTCGGCCGCGGATCTGCGCGCGTTTCTGGCGACCCGGGTCTATCGGTCCACCAGCGAGGCGGAGCCGATGCGGCCGCGCGTCGCGGGGACCAGCCAAGCCGCGCGCTAGCCGAACACCCCGTCGGGGAGCATAGGGGCGTATGGCGGTTGTCGGATCCATCAGCCCTGCGGCGAGGCGCGTTTTCGCCGGGTGGCGGCGCGTCGCCCCCGGTCGGCCGGGGGGCCTCCGGACATGAAAGCGATCATCGTCGGGGCGGGGATCGGCGGGCTGACGGCCGCGCTGGCGCTTCGCCGGACCGGCTGGTCGGTCGCTATTGTCGAGAAGGCTCCGGCGCTGGGCGAGGTCGGCGCGGGGATCCAGGCGAGCCCGAATGCGATGAAGGCGTTCAACGCGCTGGGGCTCGGTCCGGCGCTCGCGCGCGTCGGCTTCGCGCCCGAGGCCATAGAGCTGCGCATGGGCTTAAGCGGCATGCCCTTGATCCGCGCGCCGTTAGGCGATGTCGCGGCGAAGCGCTGGGGCGCGCCCTATCTGCATCTCCACCGCGCCGACTTGATCGCCGTTCTCGAAGACGCCTTGCGGGCGCAAGCGCCAGACGCGCTTCGGCTGGGGGCCGCCTTCACCCGCTATGAGCAGGACGGAGACGGCGTTCGGGCGATATCGGCCGACGGCGCCGAGATTTCGGGCGACCTGCTAATCGGCGCAGACGGGATTCATTCCGCGGTGCAAGCGCAGATGCTGGGCCCGCTCCGGCCGACCTTCACCGGCAACGTCGCCTGGCGCGCGGTGGCCCCGGTCGATCGCTTGGGGGCCGATGCGCCCAACCCGACCGCGGCCGCCTGGATGGGGCGGGGCCGGCACGCCGTCACCTACCGAGTTCGCCGGGGCGAGCTTGCGAATTTCGTCGGCGTTGTCGAGCGGGACGATTGGACGAAAGAGAGCTGGACCGAGCGCGGCGACCGGGACGACGCGCTCGCCGACTTCGAGGGCTGGCACCCTGTGATCACACGGTTGATCGAAGCGGCCGGCGCGCTTCACCGATGGGCGCTGTTCGACCGCCCGCCCCTGGCGAGATGGGTCGAGGGCCGGGTCGCGCTCCTCGGCGATGCGGCGCATCCAATGCTTCCCTTCATGGCCCAGGGCGCGGCGATGGCCGTCGAGGACGCCTGGGCGCTCGCCGCCGGTCTCGGGGCGGGGCGCGAGGTCCCAGGCGCGTTGAAACGCTATCAGGCGCTCAGGTTTGCGCGGGCGTCCAAGGTTCAAGCCGCGTCGCGCGCCAATGCGGCCACGTTCCACAAACGCTCCGCCCTCGGACGGTTTGCGACCTATGGTCCGATGTGGCTCGCGGGCCGCGCCGCGCCGGCCATCGGCCTCTCTCGCCAGGACTGGGTCTACGGCTATGAGATCGTCGCCGAGGCGGCGCGCGCGGCCTAAAGCGCCGGTCTTTCGTTACACTCCAGACCCTCGTTTTAGGTCCTTGTTTGAGCGCGAGTCTCCGCTCGCAAACGAGTCCGTTTGCTCCGAACTTGCTTTAGAGCATGGCGGGGATCACGCGGTCGGGCGGCTTGTGCCCGTCGGCGTAGGTCTTGATGTTGATGATCACCTTCTCGCCCATTTCGACGCGGCCCTCCATCGTCGCCGATCCCATATGCGGCAGGAGGACGACGTTCGGCAGCGCTTTGAGCTTGGGGTTCACCGACGGCTCTTCCTCGAAGACATCGAGCCCGGCGCCGGCGATCTTGCCCGTTTCCAGAGCGCGGGCGAGGGCCGCTTCGTCGATCACCTCGCCACGGGACGTGTTGATCACGTAGCTGTCGGGCTTCATCAGCTCGAGCCGGCGGGTGTTGATGAGGTGGAAGGTGGACGGGGTGTGGGGGCAGTTGACCGAGACGACGTCCATCCGCGCCAGCATCTGATCGAGGCTCTCCCAATAGGTCGCCGCGAGGCTTTCCTCGATCCGCCCGCTGACAGGTTTGCGGTTGTGATAGTGGATTTGCAGGCCGAACGATTTCGCCCGGTAGGCCACCGCTTGGCCGATGCGGCCCATGCCGATGATGCCGAGCCGCTTGCCCGCGATCCGCCGCCCCATCATCCAAGTGGGGCTCCAGCCGTGAAAGCCCTCGGCGTCCATCACCCGCACGCCTTCCACGAGCCGGCGCGGGACCGCAAGGATCAACGCCATGGCGACGTCCGCCGTATCGTCGGTCAAAACGCCGGGCGTGTTGGTCACGGTGATGCCCCGCTGGATGGCGCTTTGCACGTCGATATTGTCGACGCCGGCTCCAAACTGCGCGATCAGGCGCAGCTGTTCGCCGGCGCGGCCCAAGACGCCCGCGTCGATCCGATCGGTGACGGTGGGCACCAACACGTCCGCCCGCGAGACCGCGTCGGCGAGCGCGGCGGCGGAAAGCGGCGCGTCGCTGTCGTTCAGCTCCGCGTCGAACAGCTCTTTCAGGCGCAGCTCCACCGGCGCGGGGAGTTTGCGCGTCACAATCACTTTGAGCTTTTTCGCCGCCATAGCCGTCCTTTACCGGTGAATCCGTTTGTCAAGGCCATAGCAGAGCCGGTTTCCTCCGCCAACCGAGCGCGCTTTACCCCGTCTTCACGGGCCCCTGCCACATTTCAATCGGAGCGTTGGCGGGCATGCAGGGAGCGGGCGATGAGGCGATGGGCGATGATGGCGTTGGCCATCGGGCTTGCGGGCGCGGCGGCCGCCCAACCAAGGCCCGAGCGGATCAGCCATTTCTCAGGCAAGCCCGTCCCGCGGTTCGCGGCGCTTCGCTACACCGCCGTCAACGGCCGATCCGGCCCCAGCCTCGATCATCCGATCCTTTGGCGCTACGAGCGCGAAGGCCTGCCGATGCTCGTGGTGAAGGAGACGCGGAACTGGGTGCGGGTGCGCGACCCTGACGGCGACGAGGTCTGGGTCCAGGCGCGGATGTTGAGCGGCGCGCCGACGGCGATGGCTCGATCCGCAGCCACGCTGCGGCGTTCGCCCGATCCCGACGCCCGCGCGCTCGCCCGGCTCGATGCGGGGGTGATCGTCGAATTGCTGGACGCGCGGCCCGGATGGCGGAAAATCGAGGCGGCGGGCCGACGGGGATGGGTGGAGCAGATCCATCTTTGGGGCGCCGACGCCGCGGAAGCGGGCCTTTAGCGTCGGTGCGCTCGGTTGACATCCACGCCGGCTCGGCGCCGTCTTTAAGCCGCACAACAACACGAAGGATCGTCCCGTGAACGGACCTCACGCCTACCACGCGCCTCAATCAAGCTACAGCAAAGACGAACTCATCACCTCGGGCGAGGGCGGCCTCTTCGGACCGGGCAACGCCCAGTTGCCCTCGCCGCCGATGCTGATGATGGATCGGATCACAGAGATCAGCGAAGATGGCGGCGCGTTCGGCAAGGGGCATGTGGTGGGCGAGCTCGATATCACGCCGGACCTGTGGTTCTTCCAGTGCCACTTCCAAGGCGACCCGGTGATGCCGGGCTGCCTCGGGCTCGACGCCATGTGGCAGTCGGTCGGCTACTGGCTCGGCTGGAGCGGGTCGCCCGGCCGGGGCCGCGCGCTGGGCGTCGGCGAGGTGAAATTCACCGGGCAAATTACGCCGGACGTCCGGCTCGTCCGGTACGAGGTGGATATGAAGCGGGTGAAACGCGGCAAATTGGTGCTCGGCATCGCCGATGGGCGGGTGTGGGCCGACGACGAGCTTGTTTATCGCGCAGAAGACATGAAAGTGGGCCTCTTCATTCCAGAGGACGCTTAAGCCGGGCCGGCGGCCGGGGCGCGGCGTGATCGAACCTGATACGGGGCAGCGGGGCGGCGGATGAAACGGACTTTCTTTGGCGTCGGCGCTGCGGCTGCGCTGAGCTTGGCCGGGCTCGGCGCCTATGCCTGGTCGCCGTTGCCGGGCCTCGATCGCGAGGCCCTGGCTGCGCCGGCGGCGGCCTATGACGGCGAAATCCTGCGCGATGAATGGGGCGTGCCCCACGTCTACGGCCGACGCGACGCCGACGCGGTCTTCGCCTACGCCTATGCCAACGCCGAAGACGAGTTCGAACTGGTGCAGGAGAGCGTCGCCGCCGCGCGGGGCGTGCTTGGGCGCTATCGCGGGTCCGGCGCCGCCCAGACCGACTATCTGGTGGAGCTTCTCGGCGTTTGGGATCTCGTCGACGCTCGCTACGAGACCGACCTCTCAGACGATGTCAAAGCCGTCGCCGAAGCCTTTGCGACGGGCGTCAACCTTTACGCCGCCCGCCATCCCGATAAGGCCTGGCCGGGGCTCTTTCCGGTCACGGCGAAAGACGTGGTCGCCGGCTTCGTCTTCCGAACGCCGTTCTTCTATGGGATGGACGCGGATCTGATCGCGCTGTTCGGGGATGAGCGCGCCCTAGAGGTGGCCCTCGACCCGGCCGAGGACCGCGCGGCCTATGAGATCGCGCCGAGGACCTTGGCCGAGCGCGGGTCGAACGCCTTCGCGGTCGCCCCCGGGCGGTCGGCCGACGGCAAGACGCGCCTGATCGTCAATTCCCACCAACCCTATGCGGGCCCCGTCGCCTGGTATGAGGCGCACATCCGGTCCGATGAGACCCTCGACATCATGGGCTCGACCTTCCCCGGCAGCCCTTTGATCCTGCATGGCTGGAACCGAAACCTCGGCTGGGCGAACACGGTGAACCAGCCGGACCTCGTCGACATCTACGTGCTCGAGGTGAACCCCGAAGATCCAGGCCAGTACCGCCTCGACGGCGAGTGGGTGGATTTCCAAACCCGCCGGACGGATTTCCGTGTGAAGCTGTTCGGCCCCTTCGCCTGGCCGGTGCGCCGCAAGATTCTGCGGAGCGTCCATGGCCCCGTCGTGCAGTCGGACCATGGGACCTATGCCATCCGATACGCTGGACGGAACGAGGTGCGCCAGCTCGAACAGTATTACCGGTTGAACACGGCCGACTCTCTCGACGCGTTCAAGGCCGCCATGGCGATGCAGGCCCTGCCCAGCATCAACTATGTCTACGCCGATCGAGACGGGAATATCGGCTATGTCTCGAACGGGCTCTATCCGGAGCGGGCCGAAGGCTGGGATTGGCGGAAGTACCTGCCAGGCGACCGGTCCGACTTGATTTGGGACGCCTACAAGCCCTTTTCCGCCGTCCCGCAATTGTTCAATCCGCAGTCCGGGCTGATCTTCAACTCCAATAACGACCCGATGTTCGCGACCGACGGGCCGGACAATCTGCGGCCGGAAGACTTCTCGCCGACCATGGGCCTGCAGACCAACGAGACCAATCGCAGCCTGCGCATCAGGGAGCTGACAGACGGCGAGACGCCCCTGAGCGAGGCGGCGCTGCTCGAGATCAAGTTCGACACCGCTTATTCGTCGCAGTCGGAGGCCGCCCGGATCGTGGCGGAGATCTTGGAGATGGACTGGAGCGGCGATCCCGCGCTCGAAGCGGCCGCCGCCCACCTCGCCGAATGGAACTTCAAGACCGAGGCCAGCAACCGCTACGCGGCGCTGGGCGTCCTATCGGTGGTTAAAGCGATCACCGCGCGGTTCACCGGGATCACGCCGCCCGAACCCGCCGACGCGTTCCGGGAAGCGGTCGCCCTCTTGGAGGCGAATTACGGCCGCATCGACCCGGCCTGGGGCGAGGTGAACCGGCTTGTGCGCGGCGCGGCGGATCTGCCGCTCGCGGGCGCGCCCGATACGCTCCGCGCGGTCTACCCCGCCGAGGTGCGCGACGACGGCCACCTGCACGGCGCGGCCGGGGACACCTTCATCGCCGTTGTCGAATGGGACGCGGAGGGCGCGGTCTCGGCGAAGACGGTCCACCAGTTCGGCAGCGCCACGCTGGACGAAGGCTCGCCCCACTACGCCGACCAGACCCAGCTTTTCGCCATGCAGCGGTTCAAACGGGCTCTGTTCAATTGGCCCGATGTCGAAGCCGGCGCGGTCGAGCGCTACCGACCCGGCGAGGCGCGGGACTGAGCGTTACGGCGCGTAAGCGGTGTAGGTCACCTGGACCGTGAAATCGAAGGTGCCCAGAGAGAGGTCGTATCCGGCCAGGGCGCCCGCCCCGATGGAGTAGGTTTGGTCGAACCGAACCGACTGGGCCGCCAGCGTCCCGGGCGCGGCCGCCGTTCGCTGGTTGCCTTCGAACACGGTTTCGCCTCCGAGCAGGCCGAACAGGTTCGGCACGTCGTTGAGCCCGCCGAGCGCGCCGTCCGTGTGCGGGAATTGGGCCGCGGACCCGAACGGCAACCCGTCGTCCCCCGTCAGCGTCACCGCCATGTCGAGGTCGGTCACCAAGAGGAGGGTGAATTCCAGCCCCGATGTCGGGAAGTCGACCTGTGCGTCGATGTTGAAAGGCGTGTTGGAGGCCACATAAAAGCTGGTCCGGGTCTCCGTCGCATCGACGCTTGCATCGGAGGCTGCGCCGATGCCGAAAGAGG
>CAYYNG010000040.1:0-9843 GCA_964472435.1 uncultured Hyphomonadaceae bacterium
GCCGGCCGCTGGGCAACCTGGGGGCCCGCGACGGCGATGTGATCGCCCAGAGCGCGACACGCCTGGCCCGGTTCCCCTCGGCCGACGACCGCCAGTCCGAGTTACTGGCCCGGCTGGAGAGCCGACCCGACGACGTGGGGCTGATGGTGGAGGCCGGCCGGTTGGCCTTGGCGTTGGGTCGACACGGGGATGCCCTCGAGACGCTCTCCCGCGCGGCGGCCAGCGAGCCGTCGCGGGCCGACGTGGTCTCGCTGCTGACCCAGGCCGTCGCCGAGGCCCTCGCCGCCGCCCCCGAGCGTTACGAGGCCGAGCGGGACCAGCGACCACCTGATCTCCGCATCGGCCGCAGCTCGGTCGACACACCGGCGGCCAAGCGCGGCGACGGCCACTGCGTATGGCGCAGCGAAGCCGACATATCCGGAATACAGGATGGGCGGATGGATTGCGAGCGCTGGATCCTGCAGGAGCGGGTTCAGCCCGCGGCCTTCTATGGGCGCGGGGTCGAGGCGCTCGAAGGGGTTCGATGCGATGAGCAAAAACAAGACGGCGCCGAGGGATAGCGCGCCGACGACGCCGATAGCGGTGCGGCGCAGACCCGGATCGAGTTTGGCGTCCCGGGCGAGGAACGCCCCATAGGCGGCGAGGACCAGCGTCCATAGCAGCATGGAGCCCTCATGGTTTCCCCAAGCCGCCGAGGCTTTGTAGATCAGGGGCTTGATGGTGTGGCTGTTGCTCGCCACAAGCTCCGCGGAGAAATCCGAGCCGAGGAAAGCGCCGACCAAGGCCAGGAACGACACGCCCAGGGCGGCGAACTGGGTCCAGGCGGCCCCCGTCGCGCCGCCCGCCAGCCTCAGCCGCGGCCAGAGCGAGATGGCTTGCAGCAGCGCTGCGCCGAACGCTGCAGCTAGAGCGGCGTGTCCGAGTTCGATCAACATTGTCCGCGCGTCCGGCTAAACCCGGGCCAAGACGTCCTCGAGCGCATCGCAAAGCTCCAATATCGCCGCTTCCGAGTGGAAGGGCGAAGGGGTGAGGCGAAGCCGTTCGGCGCCGCGGGGAACCGTTGGGTGCACGATCGGCTGCACATAGATGTCATGGCGCTCCAAAAGGAGGCGGGCGGCGGCGACGCACCGCGTCGGGTCGCCTATGATCACGGGGACGATGTGGCTTTCGCCGGGTAGGAACGAAATGCCGCGTTTGGACAGCTCGGCCTTCAGCCGATCGACGCTTTCGCGGTGACGGGCGCGCTCGGTTCCGCTCGCCGACAGCCGCCGCACGCTGGCCAACGCACCGGCGGCGAGGGCGGGTGAGAGAGCGGTTGAGAAGATGAATCCAGGCGCGAAGCTTCGAACCGCGTCGACGATCGGTTTTGATGCGGCGATGTAGCCGCCCATGACGCCGAACGCCTTGCCCAGCGTGCCTTCGATCACATCGATCCGGTCGGCGAGCCCAAGCGCCTGAGCCACTCCGCCCCCGCGTTCGCCATAGAGGCCTACGGCATGCACTTCATCGACATAGAGGAACGCGCCGTAGGCGTCGGCGAGATCGCAGGCGGTCTCAAGCGGGCCGATGTCGCCGTCCATCGAGTAGACGCTCTCCATGGCGATGAGTTTCGCGGCGTCGGGCGGTAATTGGTCCAAAAGCTCTCGGAGATGCTCGACATCATTATGACGCCAGATCCGTTTCGCCGCGCCGGAACTGCGGATGCCGGCGATCATCGAGGCGTGGTTGAGCTCGTCCGACAGGATCACGCAATTCGGCAGAAGCTTGCCGAGCACGCCCAGCGCCGCATCGTTGGCGTTGTAGCCGGAGGTGAAAATCGCAGCGGCCTCCTTGTCATGCAACGCGGCCAACTCCTGCTCCAATCGGACATGGTGAACACTGGTGCCGGAGATATTACGGGTGCCGCCGGCGCCGACCCCGCTGCTCTTAAGCGCCTTGACCACGGCCTCGATCACAACGTTGTTGCGTGACATCCCAAGATAATCGTTCGAACACCAGATTTGGATGGGTCGATCCATTTCGGGGGCCGGCGTTTCGACCGACGTCACATCCACCCAGCCGTGATAACCAGCCGACGGCGGCGCCTCGGCGTTCCGATCCAGTACGGCGAACCGGCGATGCTCGCCGCGGAGCTTGAGCTCTCGGAGGGCCAACTCGATAGCGGCGACGCCGGTCTTTTCCGGTTGTCCCGGCGGGGCCGTTTCGAGATCTCGCAACAGATGTGTCGGCATCGGGACGCGCCACCCTCGACTGTGGAGGCTGTGACCCTATCCAGGGCGCGAGACGTGAAAAAATGCCTTTTGGTTATTCTAGTCATAAGCTCGGCATTGTAGTGAGCCGCCGGGGCGTCCGCTAAGGTCACGTGTAAGCTGTTAGCGCTGGAGCGGCATGGAACTGCACCAAATCCGATATTTTTTGGCCACCTGCGAAACCCTGAATTTCACGCGAGCGGCCGAGCGTTGCAATGTCAGCCAGCCTGCGCTGACCAAGTCGATCCATATGCTGGAAGCGGAGTTGGGCGGGCCCTTGTTCGACACCCAAAGCCGGCCCATCCGCCTGACGGATCTTGGAAAGCTGTTGCGTGACCGGTTTAGACGGGTCGAAGAGACGCTGACGGATATCAAAGCCGTTTCGGATAAATATCATCGCCTCGAAGACTCGACGTTCACGCTCGGGGTCGTGAACACCCTTGGCGAAGATCGCTTTATCGATATCGTGCGGCGCTTACAGGAGCGCCTTCTCGGCGTATCGATCACCATCCGGCACGAACGCCAATCCAGCCTGATCGAGAACTTGAAAACGGGACGCGTCGAGCTCGCGATTGTCACCTGCAACAACATGACGGGGCAATTGGACGGCCGCGCCCTTTACACCGAGCCCTATGTGCTCTGCGCGCCGCCCGATCATCCGCTGTCCAGCCGCGACTCGATCGCCCTGGACGAGCTCAAGGGAGCCCATTTCGTTTTCAGAAGCCACTGCGAAAAGAGCGCGTCGATTCAGGATGAGCTCCAAAATCGGGACATCGATGTCCAATGCCACCTGATGACCGATCAGGACGATTTCGCTCGCTTGATGATCCGCGCCGGACTTGGCGTCTCTATTATGCCCCGGTCGCTCGTCACGCCGCCGCTCGTTGCGATCCGCTTGGACGACGCGCCCATTGAAAGAGAAATCCGGCTCGCTTGGTGGAAAGAGCGGTCCGTCTCGCCTATTGCTCGGAAAATGATCGATGTTTTGCTCGGCGAGAGGGGGTGAGATCCACCGCTGCTAGACGAGCCGCCGCACGGTCAAGGGGGAGCCTGATGTCGTTTGGACGGGTTCTTAAGAACCTCGAACACCGCGCGCCGGATACATTCGTGGACGCGCAGCCTTCACGGGCTGTCTTCCCCATTCGGGATTTCAACTATCCCGCCCAATATTTCAGCGCGCCGGGAGACGGCGGTGCGAAAATTCATTTCGTCGATACGCTCTCTGGACGCTATCCGCGCACGGCGCTGTGCCTTCATGGCCGGTATGGGTGGTCCTATAGCTACCGAAACGTCATCCCGCGCCTCGCCGCCCACGGGTACCGCGTGGTCGCAGCGGATCTCCTCGGTTTTGGCCGCTCGGATAAAACCGATGACCCGCAGGCGATCGAGACATCGCGCCAGTGCGAGCGGCTCGTCGCCCTGGTCGAAGCGCTCGATCTTGAGCGGATCACGCTCATCGGCCATGAGATGGGGGCGGGGGTCGCCGCGGTATTGGCGCACGCGCTCGGCGATCGAACAGATGCGTTCATCGCGGTCAATCCGGCAGGCCATATGCTTGGCGAAGGCTGGCCCGGGTTCCATTTGTGGCGAACGCTGAGCAATGCGCGGCAGACTTTAGACATTGGAGGCGAGGTGGCGGCCCAGTGCCGCGGGCTCGAACCCCACGAACAGAACGCTTATAACGCACCTTTTCAAGACGGCTCCGGAATGCTGGCGGTTCGGCGATTTCACGACCGCATCGTTCTTTCGCCGGACGATCCCGAATACGACACCGTCGAGACGGCCTATGGGTGGCTTCGGAACGAGACGCGGATACGATGCATCGTGGCGGCCGGCGAGGATGATCCGGTTTTCGGTCTAATCGCCGCGAAGCGGTTCCGGGCGCTGATCGGGGCCGCGGAGAAACTCCTCGTCCTGCGCGGAGTTGGCCCCTATCCGTTCGAAGACGATCCCTCTAGCATTGAGGAAATGGTCGATTTGCTGTTTTCGGCTTAGGAGCCCCCATGAAACCTGTGCATCGCAATCGCCGCTTAGGGGCCGCCGCCATTATCGCCGTTCTTCTGGCCGGGGCCGCTGGTCTTGCGCTCTTCGCGCTTCGCGACAGCGTTTCCTACTTCAAAACGCCCTCGGACTATGTCGCCGAAACCGGCCTGCAGGGGCAGCGGCTGCGGCTGGGCGGCCTGGTGGCCCTAGGGTCCGTCCGCCGCGGCGCCGGCGTTGAGACGTTTTTTCGGGTGACCGATGGCGAAGCGGATGTCGAGGTCGTCTATTCAGGCGTGTTGCCGGATTTGTTCCGTGAAGGGCAGGGCGTGATCGCCGAGGGCGTTAAACGGCCCGACGGGGTCTTTGAAGCGCGCTCGGTTTTGGCGAAACACGATGAAAACTACGCGCCTCGGGAGCTGAAGAACGCGTTGCCGGCGGATGAAGCGGCGTCGTAGCCGACGCGCCGACTAGAGTTTGAGCGCCGCACGCACTTGATCGAGCGGATAGAAGCGCACCTGTCCGCTTTCGCCGGCGACAGCGAGCGCGCCGTTGGCTAGCCCTTCGCCAAGGTCGGCGTCGATCGCCGTCAGCGCCGTGATCGGCTCATCTGTGCGGAAAACGCCGTTCTCAGACCGGATTTCGGCGCCGGCCACATCGACCGGGCCGAGAGCCGCGAAACCGCTCCGCTGCAGAGTGGTGGGCGAAACCGGCGAGGGCTCGGACGTCTCATAGGCGAGAATGGTCGAGCCGCCATGGCCGAGTCCGATTCGGGTGAGCCGTCCGCCGTCATCGGTATGCTCGTAGGCGAGGATCGCCGGGCCCGAAGGTGCAACGACGCGCGCCGGCACGTTGCGCCGCCACACTTCGTGGCCGCCGATGGTCACAGCGGACACGCTGTCGCCATGGGCGAGAAACAGGACGCCCGCGGGCGCGTAGGCCATGGAGACGATCGGTGTGTCGGCTTCGAAGGCCCTCGCCTCGGTTTGAGCCTCTGAGCCGAGCGTAAGCGCAGATGCCGAAAGCAGCGCCGCAGCCACGGCTTTGCATGTGGTTCCGCCCACTTCGAGGCTCCGTCCCTGCGCCCCGGCGACGGGCCCGCGAACTTAATGCCAATTATGGTGAAACAGCGGCCCGCTAAGCGCAAATCAAGCTTTCGGAAGCGCGGCGGCCATCGAGGGACGGCGACTGGCGGGCAGGGAGGGATTCGAACCCCCGGAACGCTTGCACGCTCAACGGTTTTCAAGACCGCCGCATTCAACCACTCTGCCACCTGCCCAGGGACCCGCGGGTTCTCCGTCAGCGCCGATCACTTTGCAACCCCTCGGCCGGAACGCCTTTATTCGGCCGTAATTGCCGACGGCAATGGGGTGTCCAAGCCCTTAAGGGGATCGATCACATCTTCGCCCGGCGTTCACCAAACCTGCATCCTGTTTTGGTAAAGGTTAGGAGTCAGCGGGGGCTGATGTTGATTGCTCCACGGGTCTTGCAGAACGCAAATGACCGATCGCCGCAGAATGAGGACGATGATGACAAGCAATTTGCGCTTTGGGCACCATATCGGTTTCGTTGCAGCGGCGCTTGGGGCGGGTGCGTGGGGTCTTCCCGCCGCCGCGGAGCGGAGCGCGCCGGCGCCTATCGAGTATCGGCGCGGGGGTCAAGACGGGCAGGGCGCCGCGCAATCCCATCAGCTGTTTTCCTTAACTGCGCCCGTCGAGCGGTCCGACAAACCCGGCGTCGAGGCGCCGGAGCTCTCGGCGTCGAACCCCGGCGCATGGGGATATGACGCGCCCGAGGCGCCGCCGGCGCTTTTCGAGCCGGCCACCGCGCCAGCCTATGACGAGCGGGGCGTCGCCTCCTGGTACGGGCCGGGTTTCAATGGACAGCCGACCGCAAATGGCGAGATCTTCGATATGAACGCGATGACGGCGGCGCACCCGAGCCTGCCTCTCCCAAGCCTCGTTCAAGTGGTCAATCTCGACAATGGGCGGGAGATCGTGGTTCGGGTGAACGATCGCGGCCCGTTCGTCGAAGATCGCGTTATCGACTTATCGCATCGGGCCGCCGCCGTTCTGGGCTTTGCAAGCACGGGCACGGCGAACGTTCGGGTGCGCTACCTGGGCCCCGGTCCAGCGCTCGCCGAGGCCTCGCTGGAACCGCGGCCCGCGATCGTCGAAGCGCCGGCTGAACCGGTCCGCGCAAAACAGGATCGGTCGGCAAGGGCCCCAGCTTCAGCCCCCGTCGAAGTGCAATCCATCTCGGCGCCCGTCCGCGCCGCGGCGGCCCCTCGACCGGCCCCTGCGACACCGGCGACGGACGTCTTCTTCGTCCAAGCCGGCGCTTTTTCGGATATCGCCAACGCCCAGAAGTTCCGCGCCGAGCTCGGGCCGTCGGTCGATGTCACCATTTCTCCCGCACGCGTTCGAGGCTCGGATTTCTTCCGGGTCCTGATAGGTCCCGTCGACAGTCGCTCAGCGGCGGACACCCTTCAGACGCATCTGGTCCGCCTTGGCATCGACAACGGCTTCGTTGTGGCCGGGACGCCATAGCCACGGCTCCGGCCGCTGAACGGCCTCTGCATCGCCCAAGACGCATTGACCTTCGCCGCAAACCCGCCCTTTTCTAACGCTGATCTCAGAGAGGTCGCGAAGGCGGCCGGCCGGCTTTGAGGGAGCGGAAAGATGATGCGGTTTGTTCTAGCAGGATTGGCGGGGCTCTTGAGCGCGCTTGCGCCGGCCGCGGCCCAGCCCGCGGTCATCGAAACAGCCGCGACCCACGTCGCCATTCTCGATCACGCCTCGGGCGAGGTGTTGTTTTCGAAGAATGGGGCCGAGCCTATGATTCCCGCGTCGATGACGAAAATCATGACCGTCCAGGTCGTTTTCGATCGGCTGCGCACGGGAGAGATCGAGCTTACGGACCGGTTCACTGTCAGCGAACGCGCCTGGAACGAGGGCGGTTGGGCGTCGGGGGGCTCGACCATGGGCCTCGCCATCGGCGATCAACCGACCGTGGAGGAATTGCTGCGCGGCGCCATCGTCCTGTCCGGCAACGACGCATGCATCGTGCTCGCGGAAGGCTTGTCGGGCTCCGAGGAGGTCTTCGCCTCCGAAATGACGGCGCTCGCCGACGAGATGGGCCTCGACAGCGCCAATTTCACAAACGCAACCGGCTTGGACGAGCCCGATCACCGGATCTCTGCGATCGATCTCGCCCGCCTCTCTTCGCTGCAGATCATGGAATATCCTGAGTTCTATAAGCTGTATGCGCAGCGCGAATACGAATGGCGGGGGATCAGTCAGCCCAATCGAAATCCCCTGCTGGGGCGGATCTCCGGCGCGGACGGCCTTAAGACGGGCCACCTTAGCGTTTCAGGATATGGGCTTGCGGCTTCGGCGGTGCGCGATGGCCAACGGCGGGTCGTGGTTCTGAACGGCATGGAGAGCGCAGCGGCCCGCGCGCAAGAAGCGGAACGCCTGATGCGGCTCGCATTCTCCGCCTTTACGACGGAAACGATCGAGCCGGGCGATGGGCTTGGCGAGGTCGAGGTATGGCTCGGCGCGCGGACAAAGGCAAGGGTGGCTTTGGACCAGCCCGTATCCGTCACCGCCCATCGGCGCGCCTTTGAGGACGCGAAGATGGAGATCGTTTATCAAGGGCCCGTGGAAGCGCCCATCGCGGAAGGACAGCACATCGCCGACCTTGTGATCTCGATCGACGGCCGGGATCCGGTGGTCGCGCCATTGGTCGCGATGGACGCCGTGCCCGGTCTCGGGTTCCTCGGGCGCATTGCTGAAGGTGTTCGTCGGACGGTCTCCGGCGCTGAAAACTAGGTTTGCGCGGCCGCTTCATCACGCTTGAGGGGGGCGAAGGCGTCGGCAAGACGACCCTGATGGCGGCGCTCGCCGAACGGCTGGAAGCGACAGGGCGGGCGGTTGTTAGAACCCGCGAACCGGGCGGCACGCCGCTCGCCGAGGCGGTCCGCGGCCTTGCGCTTCATCCACCGGAAGGGGCGCGCTGGACGCCGCTGAGCGAAGCGCTGCTGATGAATGCGGCCCGGGCCGACCATATCAAGGGACTGATCGCGCCGGCGCTCGCCGACGGATCATGGGTGATCAGCGACCGGTTCGCGGATTCGACCCGGGCCTATCAAAGCGCGTCTGGCGGGGTCGCGATGGCCGATCTCAGAGCGCTGGAAAACATGGTCGTAGGCGACATGCGGCCCGATCTGACGCTCGTATTGGACGCACCGCCGGAGGCGCTTCTCGGCAGACGCGAGGCTCGCGGCGTTTCCGACGCCTTCGAGCAGCGAGACCGCGACTTCCACACAGCCGTCCGCCTCGCGTTTCTAGCGATCGCCAAGGACGAGCCCGAGCGATGCGCTGTCATCGACGCCGCCGCGACACCGGACGAGGCCGCCGCCGCGGCTTGGGGCGTGATGTCCGAACGCCTTCCCGAACTCTGCTCGAGGCGTCGATGAGCGCCGCATGGCCGCTGATCGGGCACGAGAGGGCCGAGCGTGCGTTTCTCGACGCCTATGCCCAGGGCCGGCTGCACCATGGATGGCTGATTTCCGGCCCCTCCGGCATCGGCAAAACCCGGCTTGCGAAGCGTCTCGCAGCCTTTCTGCTGGGGGCGCGGGGGCCAAAAGAGGCCTTGCTCGACGCACCGGCGTCGGATCCCGTCGTTCAAAAGCTGGAGGCCGACGCGCATCCGGACCTGCGTTGGGTGACCCGCCGGCCGGACGAGAAAGGAAAGGTGAAGCAAGACATACCGGTGGACGATATCCGCATGCTCAATGCGTTTTTCGGCTACCGGCCCGCGCTCGGCGGGTGGCGCGTCGGCGTGATCGATGCGCTCGACGAGCTCAATCGCGCGGGCGCGAACGCGCTTCTTAAAACGCTGGAAGAGCCGCCGACCCAGTCCGTAGTGATTCTCGTCACACACGGAGCCCGGCCGGTTCTGCCGACCATCCGGTCGCGTTGCCGGATGCTAGCGCTCCGCCGCTTGTCCGACGGTGAGACGAAAGACGTGCTTGAACGGGTCGGCGCGCCGCAACCGGAGCTAGCTGCCACGCTGGCGCGAGGCCGGCCGGGCTTGGGCCTCAGGCTCGCCGAACCCTCCGGGGTCGCTGCGCTCTCGGCGGCGAAGGGCTTCTTAAGCGGATTGCCGCGTCCCCGCGACGCGGTTTTGATTGAAGCGCTGAAGTCCGGCGGCGCCGATCAACTGGCCTTCGACGCGTTTGTAGGAGAGGCGCTGGCCTGGCTTGCGGACAAGGCCGTCGAGACGCCGCGGCTGTCATCGGCATGGATCGAGACCGCGGCTCTTGCCGCGGATGCGCGCGCCTTGAACATCGAGCCGGCGCAAGCCATTGCGAAGCTGACCGCGCAGCTTCAACGCGAGACCGCGGCGCTTAATTAAGGGCTCGAGCATGTTCGACACCCCAGTCAATCTCCACAGCGATGCATACGCCGAAGCTCTCGCTGAAGTGCTGGCGCGCGCGCGGGTCGCCGGGGTCCGCCGCTTCCTCGCCATCTGTGATCGCCTGGACCACTTCCAGGCGGTTCGCGCGATCGCAGAAGAAAACGCGGATATCTGGTGTTCTGTCGGCGTC
>CAYYNG010000041.1:0-9766 GCA_964472435.1 uncultured Hyphomonadaceae bacterium
CCTGGAGTAGGCCCTCATCGAAGAAGAGGGGCAGGCTCGTCACCGCCGCGATGTATGTCGGCGTGTTGGTGAATTTGATCATCGATCTCGCCCTGGTCGGCGGCTGGTGGGGGATGCCGAAGCTCGGGGCCGACGGCGTCGCCTGGGCGACGACCGGCACTCGGGTCGCGTTGACGATCGGCTTCCTGCTGCTGATCGCCCGACTCACGCCCGGGTTCCGCCCATCGGCGCCGCCCCCTAAGGACGAGTTCTGGCGCCAGACCAGCGTCGGCGCGGGCGGCGCGATTGCAAATGTCGCCGAATATGGCGGCTTCAACCTCACCTTTGTTATCGCGACCTGGGTGAGCCTTGTCGCCGCGACCGTCTATTCGCTGGCGATCCAGCCGATTTTCTTGACCTTCATGATCTTCATGGGCCTTGGAACGGCGACCAGCGTGCGTGTCGCTGAAGCGGTCGGACGCAGGGACTGGCGGGGTGTGCGGGACGCGTCGCGGTTGGGCGTGGCCGCGTGTTGGCTGGTCGGCGTCTTGCTCGCCGGTTCGGTTTGGTGGTGGCAGGGCCCGGTCGCCGAATTCTTGGTCGACGGCGAAGCGGGGGTGGGGGCCGAGATCGTCGGCCCGCTCGCCGCCCTTGTCGGTTTCACGTCCCTGGTTTTGATCTTCGACGGCCTGCAGGGGGTCGCCTCGATGGCGCTGCGGGCCCAGGAGGTGATCTGGCTGCCGGCGGCGATCCAGATCGGGTCTTACTTCGTGATCATGCTGCCGGCCGCCTATGGTTTCGGCGTCGTCGCGGGCCGGGGGGCTTTCGGTGTGATGGAGGGGGTGCTGGCGGCCTCCGTCTTCGCTGGCCTCGCGCAATGGGCGGCGCTTGAATGGAAAACGGCGCGCCGCTTGCCGCAGCGCGCCGTTGCTGAACCAAACGAAGAGCTCGTCTAGAGATCCTTCAAAGCCGAGGCCGGCTTGAATGTCGCGGAGGTTTTCTCGGCGATTTGGATCTTTTCGCCCGTGGCCGGGTTGCGGCCTTCGCGGGCGCCTCGGGTTTTGGCGGCGAACGTGCCGAAGCCGGCGACCGCGACTTGCTCGCGGCGCTTTACGGCTTCTGAAATCGTATCGAACACCGCGTCGACGGCGCTGCCCGCGTCCGCATTCGACAGACCGGCGGCGGACGCCACGGCCTTGGTCAGATCACCCTTATTCATAGGGGCCTCCTTTGGATATGACGACCCGGACGGGCCGCGCCGGTTAACATGCACGATTCGACCGGCGGGGATACGCAAAAACCCAATAACGACGGGCTATATCCCCAAAATCCAGCCTTCTTCACCCTCGACTTGAGCGATTTCGTCGCTGTCAAGTGGGGCGAGGGCGCCAAACGCGGCGCCGAGTCGGCCCGATCGATCGAGATCGCTGTAGTGGCGGGCGATCTCGCGCACTTGGGCTTGGTCGACGATTTCGCCCGCCGCAGGCGTGGCTTTGATCAGCGACGGATAGATTTCCGCTATCACCACTTGGCGGTCGCCCAGACGGTCGTCGTCGAGCGGCGCAAGCCTCGTCTCGAACGGCCAGAGCGTCGCTTTGGCGAGGCTTTGACGGAGCTCGGCGACGTGGGGGATGCCCATGATCGATTGGCTGCCGACGCTGCCGGTATAGGCGAGCTGCCAGGTTGATTTCGGCTGGCCCTTGCCGGCTTCGCGGGCTTTGCGTTCGGTCACCCGGTGTTCGGCGAGAGCGCGACCGTCCGGCGGAGGTTGTTTCTTCGGCTGCAGGGTGCTGACCACGTCCCGGGCGGGCGCGCCCCAGAACGGATAGGGGCCTTTGCTGATGCGATAGTTCATGCCCGCGGCCACCGCGAACCGGCTGTTCGAATTGTCCGGCTTTTCTTTGATCTTTCCGCTGAGATAGGCATGGATCGCCGACCAGGGCCGCCGTCCCTCGAGGTCCAGGCCCAAGGCCGCCGCCGTCCCGGCGGGGTAGCCGAGGGCGAAATCGAAGCCCAGGAGCACGCGGTCGCCCCGGCCGGTGAGCCGGTCGACAATGCCTTGAATAAGGTCTCGCGCTTTCAGCCGGGTGTCGGGGTTCACCGATGTGAAGACCAGCTTCAGTCGCGCGTCCGGGGCGAGAACGCCGATCCAAATGGAATTCGCGCCTGTGGCGGGCTTCGCCGCGGCGCTCCAATCGACCATGACATAAGCGTCGAAGAGCCGGGCCATGGCGGGATGTCCTTTCGAGCTGGCCGGCGGCCGGCTTTAAGCGATCTTCACCAGCATTTTTCCGGTGTTCGCGCCCTTGAAAAGGCCCATGAACGCTTCCGGCGCGCGTTCGATCCCGTCATAGACAGTCTCTTCGTATTTCATCCGGCCTGATCCGATCCACTCCGCCATGTCTTGAACGAACTGGGGCTGCATATCGACATGGCTTGAGACGATAAAGCCCTGCAGTTTCAACTGTTTGCCGACGGCCATTATGATGTTGTTCGGGCCGGGGGCCGGCTCGGTGGCGTTGTATTGCGTGATCATGCCGCAAAGAGCGAGCCGCGCGAAGGGGCGCGCCACCTCGATCGCCGCCTGCAAATGATCGCCGCCGACATTGTCGAAGTAAACGTCTATGCCCTTTGGAGCGGCGGCTTTCAGCGCGGCGAGGAGCCCCTCATAGCCGCCGGCCGCTTTGTAATCGACCACTTCGTCCACGCCGAGGGACTTGAGATAGCCGGTCTTTTCCGCGCCGCCGGCCGAGCCGATCACGGTGCAGTTCTTAATTTTGGCGATCTGGCAGACGGTCGAGCCGACTGCGCCGGCCGCGCCGGAGACGAACACGGTGTCGCCGTCCTTAAGTTCGCCAATGCGGAGAAGGCCGGCATAGGCCGTCAGACCCGGCATGCCCACGACCCCGAGGAACACCTGTTCGGGCAGGTTCACTTGCGGCAGTTTCTGAGCCAGCGCCGCCTCGGGCGCGGCGGTGAACGCCTCGCGCCAGCCGAGCATCGTATTGACGAGGTCGCCCGCCTGGTAGTCCGGATGGGACGAGGCGACGACTTCGCCGACGGCGCCGCCCTGCATCGTCTCGCCGAGTTGGAAGGGCGGTACATAGCTCTCGCGGTCCATCATCCGGCCGCGCATATAGGGGTCCACCGACAGCCAATGGTTCCGGACTTGGATCTGCCCGTCCGCCGGCTCGCCCGCTTCCCGCGTGACCATCTCAAAGTCCGCCGGCTGCGGCGCGCCCTGCGGGCGGGTTTTCAGCGTCCATTCCTTCGACGGGAGTGCAGGCATAGCGGGCGTCCTTCTTTATGTTTCACCCGCAACTGTGGCGGCGATTGTTCGGCATGTGAAGGCCCCGGGGGCCCAAAACCGGGCCGAAAGCGGCGACAAGCGGCCTTGCGCGGACGCGCCGGGTGGGCGAGGGAGCGGCGACAAGCGGGAGGCGCGGCATGTCCAAGCTCAGGGTCGGCGTCGTGGGCGCAGGGGTGTTCGGGGGCTATCACGCCGCCAAAGCCGCCGGCTCGGATCTCGCGGCGCTCGCAGGCGTCGCGGATTTGCGGCTAGAGCGCGCCCGAGCCTTAGCCGAGAAATTCGGGGCCGCCGCGGTCGGCGAGCTGACGGCGCTTTTGCCGATGTGCGACGCGGTGATTGTTGCAACCGCGGCCCCCAGCCATGCGTCGCTCGCCCAGGCGGCCCTCTCGGCCGGGGTCCACGCGCTCGTGGAAAAACCCCTGGCGATGTCGGTCGCCGAGGCGGAGGCGCTCGCGGACCTGGCCGATGCGAGGGGCCTCGTCCTGCAGGCGGGCCACCAGGAGCGGCTGGCGGCGGCGGCGCTGGGCCTTCTTGCCGCGCCGAGCCGGCCTCTCGCGTTCGAGGCGGTCCGCGAGGGCCCCTTCCCGGGCGCGGAACGGGTCGGCGATGTCAGCGTCGTCTGGGACCTTATGATCCACGATATCGATCTCGCGCAGCTGGTCATGGGCCCCGGCCTCGTCGTCGATCGGGTCGAAGCGGCCAGCTCGGTCACCGACCATGCCGATGCCGTGCAGGCGACGCTGCGAGGAGAGGGCGGCCGCACCGTCCGCCTCCGCGCGTCGCGGATCGCCGAGGCGCGGAGCCGGCGGCTCGACTTAACCTATGCGGAGGGGCGGATCAGCGTCGATTTCCTCACGAGAACGGTCGAGAACACAACACCCTTTGCAATCGACCCGGGGGCGGCCGCGCAGCATATAGGTACCCAGGGGGCGGCCGACGAAGGGATATTAAAGGCGTGCCTCGGGATCGCGGGGTCGCCTGCGACGGCGCGCAGCGTCTCGCCGGCCATTCGTATTGCCGCCGACATCCACGCAAACCTCGCGGTCTGAGCTTGGCGCCGGGCTTGCTCGTTCAATCCCCGACGGAAGCGGCGGGGGGCCGTTCCGTCCCAGGAAAGGACGGGCGAAGACGATGGGGCTGAAACTTTTTTCCGGATGGCGCAAATCCGCGCCTGCCGAGCCGATGGAGCTGGACCTCGATCCGTCGCCGTCCCTGACGCCGCGCGCGTCCCCGCGAAAGAACACCTACGCCGTCGTCACGGTGGTCTATGAAAGCGGGTATAAGCGCAAAGGCGTGATCGTAAACCATAGCGGACAAGGGGCGAAGGTGCGGTTCATGTCGAACGAGGACATGCCGAGCCGCGTCGCGGTTCGCATGCCCAACCAGGCCGGAGATCAGTGGGCGGACGTCGTTTGGCGCGATTTCTGCGACGCTGGATTGCGGTTCGACCGCTAGGTCTCGTCCGACCCGCGCTTCGGCCGGGTCATCTCCACCTTCAATGTCGACCCCGGCGTAATCAGCACGTCCTCGTGACGGAGCGGGATGTCGATGCCGGCCTCCTGGAACTTGTCCCAAACCGAGAGCATCACCTCGGAGCCGATATTGTTGACGCCGTTCTGGGGATCCTCGATCCAGAACCGGGCTTCGAGCTCCACCGCCTCGTCGCCGAACTCCATAACCAGGCACTTCGGCGCCGGATCCTTGAGTACGCGGGGACAGGCCTGCGCGCCCGCGACGACGAGATCGACCGCTTCCCGAAGATCGGTTTCGTACTCGACCCGTATCCGTCGTTTGATCCGCACCTTGCGGTCGGAATAGCTCCAATTCACGACCTTGTCGGTGATCAGTTTTTCGTTCGGGATGAGGTGTTCTTTGCCGTCGCGGGTGACGACGCTCGCATAGCGCAGCCCGAGCGAGTTCACGACACCATAGGTTTCGTCCACCTCGATCACGTCATTCGGTTTGATTGAACGGTCGGTGAGCAGAATGACCCCTGAGATGAAGTTCGCCACGATCTGCTGCATGCCGAAGCCAAGCCCGACGCCGATGGCGCCGCCCAGAACCGCAAGGCCCGAAAGCGGTATGCCGAGGCCGGCGAGGGTGAAGAGGGCGGCGGCGAAGAAGAGACCGATCTGAAGCGCGTTTGAGAGCAGGATCCGGATCGAGGGTTCGACGCGCGGCAGCTCGTCCACCCGGCGCTTGAGCTGCTTTGACAGCCAATTCGCGCCGAAGAGAAAGAGGGCCGCGGTGAGGATCGCCTGCACGATGAACGGCGGATTGATCTGCCGGCCGCCATAATAGGGGCCGATGGAGCTGAGCCAGGCAAGCGTCTCGTCGAGCACGCCGAACGCGTTGAGAAGCGCAACCCCGAGGGCGATCCAGGTCACAGGCCTGCGGAAGCCGACGGGCAGGAACGCGGTCGCCGCGGAGATGATCAGCCAGGCCGTGGCGAGCGAGGTCGCAACGCGGATCAGCGTATCGGGCTGGCCGCCCGCCGCCATGGCGGTTTGGGCGATCCAGAGCGCGCCCGCCGTGAGCGCCGGGCGGACGAGGCGGGGGAGGGTTTGCTCGACCCTCCGGCGAAGGTCTTTCGGCGCCCGGGAGAGCCCTAACGCAACTAAGCGCCGCACCATCGGCGCGAGGAGGCCCCCGGCCAGCAAGGCCCCTAAAATCGCCGCGGCCTGGACCCCGATTGGGAATAGAACGTCCGGCTGCAGAAGGTTCGCCCGCGCCCAGCCCTCCGGGTCGGCGAGGATCGGCTCGGCCCATCCGAAGAGATCGAGGCCCGCCGCTTCGGGCGGCGCATCCTGTGTCGCGCCGTCCGTCGGCTCCGCGCCCGTCGCTGTGCGAATGATGATGCGGCCGCTTTTGTCGACGACGATTTCGCCGATCACCGTTTCATCGGCCGCGCCGCCGCCCGCGGCGATGTCGTCTTGTTGCGCCAAGTCAGGCGGTCCTAGATCGGCTCATAGGGGAAGACCGACGTCGTCGCCCCAAGGTCGAACATGTCCGCCTTCATGGCGGGGAGGGCTTGGTTGATCAGGCTTTCCGGCGACCAGCCTTCGAGCCGCGCGACGGACTTCACCGGGCGCGGCTGGTCGAAGAGGACGACTTCATTGCCGCGCACCGCGAAGATCTGGCCGGAGGTCTCTTTCGCGCCATCTGCGCACAGCGCGACCGCGAGCTGGGCCACTTGGTCGGCGCGCATGGCCCTGCGCATACGCTCGACCCTCTCGGCGCCCGCTTCGTCTTTCACCGGGATCGAGGCGATCATCCGGGTCCAGGCGAAAGGCGCGATGATGTTGGAGCGGACGTTTTTCCGCTCGCCTTCCATGGCGATGATGCGGGAGAGGCCCATGATGCCGAGTTTGGCAGCGGCATAATTCGCCTGCCCGATATTGCCGATGAGGCCGGAGGTCGAGGTGAAGAGGACGTAGGCGCCGTCTTCTTGTTCCCGGAACAGCTCAATGCTGGCGCGTGCCACGTTGAACGAGCCGTGCAGGTGGACGTCGATCACGGCTTTCCAGTCGTCTTCCGACATTTTGTGGAACATGCCGTCGCGCAGGATGCCGGCCGGGTTCATGATCCCTTGGAGGCCGCGAAACGTGTCCTTCGCCTGCTCGACCATGCCTTCCACGGCTTTGTAATCGGTGACGCTGTCGGAGTTTGAAACAGCTTCGCCGCCGGCCTCACGGATCTCCTTGGCGACCTGTTCAGCGGGGCCCGCATCGCCGGCGTCCCCGCCGGTCAGGCCGCCGCCGAGATCGTTGACGACCACCTTCGCGCCCTCTCTTGCGGCCAGAAGAGCGCACTCTTTGCCGATCCCGTTGCCGCCGCCGGTGACCAAGACGACCCGACCATCCAATACGCCCATCATTTCCTCCAAAAGCTGTTGTTCGTCCGGAGGATAGGCCCCCCCGTCGCAGCGGGGAAGGGGCCTCTCGCGACGGGCGGCCGCGGTCGCCACGGTTTCGTCGCCTTGTTCGGGCATCTTTGGTTGGGTCGGAAGAGGGAGCGATCAATGAACGCGCGACACGGACGATTGAGCGGAGCCTTGGCCGCCGGCGCTTTCTTGATGGCGGCCTGCGGGCCCGGCGCGCCGAGCCCTGAACCGGAGCCTGCGCCCGCGCCGCCGCCGGAGGAGCCGGCGCCCAAGGTGCGCGCGCCGAGCCGTCTTTGTCAAACCACACCGGCTTCCGCCACGATCGAGGCGGGCGGCGACGCCGGGGCCGCATTGGCGGCCGCCGCACGGGAGGCCGGCGACGTCCGGGTGATCGTCGGTCTGTCGAACCGCGCCACAGCGCAATCGGTCGGCGGCGGACAGGAGACGGCGATGGCCGCCTTTCGCGCGGCCGGGGTCGAGTATGTCGAGCCGTTGGCGCCCGGCCTTCCCTATATGGTGGCGGAGATGGGCCCCGACGAACTCAACGAACTCTATGCCGATCCGCGATTCCCGGTCTGGATCGAAGACCGGCTCGCATATCCGTCGCTTGCGGAAAGCGGTCCCTTGATCGGAACGCCGGGATTGTTCGCCCTCGGCGGCCGCGGCGATGGCCAAAGCGTCGCCGTGCTCGATACCGGCGTCGATGCGGCGCATCCGTTCTTCGAGGGGCGGGTCGTCGCCGAGGCGTGTTTCTCCACGAGCTCTGCGAGCCAGGGCTCCGCCAGCGCCTGCCCGAACGGCGAAGGCCGGCAGGTGGGCCCCGGCGCGGCGGCTCCGTGCGCAGTCGATGGGTGCGACCACGGCACCCATGTCGCCGGCATTGCAGCGGGGGAGGGGCCGGACTTCACGGGCGTCGCCCCGGATGCAAAGATAATCGCCATTCAAGTCTTCAGCGTCTTCAGCGGCCCGGCCTGCGGGCCGGCGGGCGGTGAGTGCGTGGCCTCGTTCGCGTCCGACCAGATCCGCGCCCTCGACTATCTCGTCTCGATCGCAGAGGAGCGGGCGCTCGCATCCGTGAACATGAGCCTTGGCGGCGGCCGGTCGCCTACGGCTTGCGACCAGGAATTCGTAAAGCCGCTGATCGACCAGCTCCGAACAGCCGGCGCCGCCACCGTCATCGCTTCGGGCAATGACGGCTTCGATCGCGCCGTCAGCTTCCCAGCTTGCATCTCGACGGCCGTCACCGTCGGCGCCACGGACGATGACGACCGCCTCGCGCCCTTCAGCAATTGCGGACCGCAGATCGATCTCCACGCCCCCGGGGTCCGGATCGACTCCGCCATACCAGGGGGCGGCTTCGCCACCCTCTCCGGTACGTCCATGGCGACCCCGCAGGTCGCCGGCGCATTTGCGGCCCTCCGCTCGCTCGATCCTGCATTCGGCGTCGACATGATCGAGGCGGCGCTCATCGAAACCGGCGTCGACGGCGCCGCCAGCGACCGGATCGACGTGCTGGCCGCGGCAGAGGCGCTGCGCTCGGGGGCGGCAGCGGGCGACACTCAAGCGGCCGCCGCTCCGGCGGTCTCGACGGCGCAGCTGCAAGAGCTGCCCGAAGACGAACCCGCCCGGTTTATTGTTCAGCTGCGAGCTGATCGCGAGACCGCCGGGCCCGGCGGCTATCCGGTGGAAGAGGCCGAGGCCGTTGCGCGGGCGGCGGGCGCCACCGATGTCGAGATCCTCGCGACACGCGCGCTCATGATCGTCGAGGGCCCGCCGCGATGCGTCTCCGATCTCGCCGAGGCGGGGCTTATTACAGGGTTCCAGATCGACCGGGTGGCGACGCCGCAATAATGACGGCTCGCGCCGGCTCGAAGATTGTGAACCGCCAAACAGCCCGCGGGTCTACGCTGCCGAGCGATTTCCCGCTACGGTATCTATTCCAAATGCGTGTTTCAATGGCGAGGTCTGCGAGTATGATTGCAGCGAGACTGGCGGCTGGCGCGCTGGCGGCGGCCATTGCTGTGGCGGCCGCCGCCGCAGACGTGGATGAGGATCAACGGGTCGATGAGCAGCGAACTCTAGAGGGCGTCGACATCACCGGCGTGCCGCTGCCGGAGATCGGGCCGCAAACCGGCAAAGTCCTCCTGCGGCCGCTCGTCTACAATCCACGCGGCGGGGGCGCCATTAATACGCTGCGCCAGGTCGAGTTCGTCTTCGCCCCCGTCGATATCGGCGACGATGGTCGGTATGTTCTGTCGGAGGCGGCAGGGCTCCAGCGCCGGTCCGCGACGATGCGCATTCCCGAGGCTCGCGGCTTCAGCGGGCGTTTGACGTCCGGCGAAAGCGGATTTCGCACCATCGATATCGACTTGCCGGCAGGCGCCTATGCGTTAAGCGAAATCCGATACTATCAGCCCGACACCCGCCGTCCGCTCGCCGGCTCGCTGGCCGGCCAGTTCGAGGATCAGGTGAGCTTCTGCCTGTCGAAACGGAGCGTCGTTTTCGATATAGAGAACGGTGAGACGGCGTTCATCGGCCGGATCAACCTCGCCACGATTGTCGACAACCGCGCGCGGTTCCGCCACCACACGCCG
>CAYYNG010000042.1:0-9766 GCA_964472435.1 uncultured Hyphomonadaceae bacterium
ACCGTAAGGCTTTCCGCGAGGCAAACCAACGAGCCGGCCGGCCGCGTTCGACGACCGGCCTAGCAAACGAACGGAAAAGATTGCGTGCTACGCTAGATGCCCGAGTCTCCGCCCAATGAATCGAGAGGCTCTCCGCCATCGCGCGAGCCGGCGGCGACCCAGACTTCAATCGAAACGTTCTCCGAGACGAACGTCACCGCACCGTCGGCCATCAACGTATTGACGCCGCCGGGATGTTGGCTGGAAACACCCTTCTGAATGTTGAGGGAATCGGCTTGGCCGTCGAGATAACAGTTTCTTTGGTTGGGAGGCAGAAGATGTTGATACACAACGCCCGAAAGTCCATCCGCAATCGCCCAAGTGCCTCCTATTGTGGAGCTAATCGGGTTGATGGCGGTCGGCGCGAGGTCGACACACCCATTAAAGATGATTTCCTGCTGTTGCGGAAATCCGGGAGAGGAACCTTGTTGGAAGTAAACCAATCGCTCGTCTCTCTCGTTTTCTCCACGCGCGTTGATGAGGAACTCGGAGGCGGCGGCCGTCTTCGCAACGGCCGTGTTCGAGCGACGGCTCACCCCGCTGCAGCCGCTGGGCGAGCTTGTGGCGGCGCCGCTGGAGGCGCAGGCGGCCGCGTCAGTCGCCGCGTTGGAGGCCGCCGCCGCAGCGGCGTCCCGCGATCGGATCGCGCGGGCTGGCCGGTTGGCGCTGGCGGAGATCCTGGAGCGCTGCGGCGACGCGCCGCTTAACGAAGATCTCGCAGATGCCTTGTCCGCCGGCGCGCCCGCCGACCTGCTCGAGGCCGCCCTGCGCCATCCCGGAGGCGTTCTGAGAGCGGCGGCCGACCTGCGGGCGGCGGCGACGTTGGACGCCGCCCCCGCCGCCATCGCCTTTTCCTTCCCAGAGCCCGATCAACCGCAAGTCCTCGGCGCGATCCGCGACGCGTCGAAGGCCGGCTGCATGATCTCGGTCGTCGGGGGCGACGGCCCGTCGGCCGGGCGGCCTGCGGTCGCTGTCGACGTCGGCGCCTTTATCGGCGCGGACGGGCTCCAAGTCGATGATTTGGAACGCGCCGTCGATGCGGCGTCGGCGGCCCTTGCGGAGGGCGTTCTTGTGCTCGCCGGTCTTGGGGCCGCCGTGATGGCGCTGGGGGCCGATTACGCTGACGAGCGCGGGCGGGAGATCGGCGCCGCCCTCTGCGCATTTGTGCGCGCCGTCGCCTCGGGACGCGCGTTGTCGGCGCGGCATGCGAAGGCGCTGGCCCTCGCCCCGCGGAAAGCGCGGTCGCGGCGGGCTGTTGCGGTTGTCTCGGCGCCTTTGTCCGCCTCGGCGGCGGACTGGTTGGAGCCCGAAAGCGTCGCCGCAGCGCCCGTGCGCTCCCTGTTCGCCGGTTCGGAAGACGGCGTGGATTTGGCCGCGTGCGCCCGGCTCGGCCTTGCTCGAGGCCGGCCGGAGGCCTTGCCGAGCGTCTTGGACGCCTTGCGGCGGACGCCGGACCTGAACGCGGCGCCCGGATTCGACGCAGCGCGGCTCCGCGCACGGGGCCTCTCGGCGGAGGCCTTGGATCGCGTCCGCTCGGCTTTGGCGGACGGCCTCTCCCTCGGCGCGGCCTTTTCGCGATGGGTGCTGGGCGACGACATCATAGCAGGCGACCTTAAACTGGCGCCCGAGCCGTTCGACACGGACGGGAAGGCCCTCCTTTCTCAGATTGGATTTTCGAAACGGGATATCGAAGCAGCCGACGCGCTGATCGAGCGCGGGGGGTCCGCCGCCGCGGCGGCGCTGCTGGCCGACGCCGGGCTCCAGGCGGATGCGGCCCTCATCGACGAAATCGCCTTCGCCCAGGCCTGCAGCGCGACGCTCGACGCTCCAGCGCAGCTGGAGCTGCGCGCGCCGCCGACGACCGACGCTTGGTCCGCGCTTTACGATGGCGGGCTCAGCGTCCTAATCGCTCCGACAGCAGACGACGGCGGGGGCCTTGCCCGGCAGCGTGTCGATCAAGCGATCGGACTTCTAGACGATGCGGGGGCGGCGCCCGCGCAGGCGACGGCGGTCGCGCCAGAGCCGGTCGATCATCGAGACAGCGCGGCGCGGTCCCGCCTGCCCGACCGCCGCAAGGGATATATTCAGAAGGCGACCGTCGGGGGGCACAAGGTCTACCTGCACACCGGCGAGTTCGAGGACGGCGCCCTGGGCGAGATCTTCATCGACATGCACAAAGAAGGCGCTGCGTTCCGCTCGCTGATGAACAATTTCGCGATTTCGATCTCGATCGGCCTTCAATACGGCGTGCCGCTCGAGGAGTTCGTGGACGCCTTCGTCTTCACCCGGTTCGAGCCGGCCGGCCAGGTGACTGGCAATGACCGCATCGCCAAGGCGACGTCGATCCTCGACTATATCTTCCGGGAGCTCGCGGTGTCCTATCTCGGCCGGCAGGACCTTGCGGAAATCGGCGAGCACGTGAGCCATGACGGCCTCGGCCGGGGCTTGGAGGACGGCGCGAAGGAGGCGGAGAGCTTCAGCGAAGAGGCGGCGCAGCTGATTTCGCGCGGGTTCTCCCGTGGGCGGTTGCCGGACAATATCGTCATTCTCGACAAGCGCCGCGCCGAACGGGAAACGGCCGAGGCGGCGGCCGCACCCGCCGGACCGGCGGCAGAGGCGGAGGGCGAACAAGCGCCGGCCTATCTGGGCGAGCCCTGCCCCGCCTGCGGCCACTTTACGTTGATCGCATCCCCTGGCGAACCGGGCGGCGCGATCTGCGATGCATGCGGCGAGCGTTCGGCGATCGGATAGCGGCGACTTTTGGGCAACACCTCGCCGCCGTCGTCGCCGTTTACAGCAATTTCAGTTTAGCGTCGCGAGGCCGCTTGATATGAACGCGGGATGAACCGATTGAAACCAGCGCTCGTAACGGCCCTTTTGCTCGCGGGCGTCAGCCCATCGGCGGCGCAAAACCGCGTGACCTGGCAGCCCTCCTACGCCGGTTCGTGCGAAGGGTGCCGGCTCTCGGACGAAAACCTGTCCTTCCGGGATTTTACTGGCGCGAACTATCCCGGCGCGGATTTCTCTCAATCAACCCTCCACAGCGTCACGGCCCACGGCGCGAACTTCGCAGGGATCGACGCGACGCGGAGCGATTTCAGCCATTCGGACCTTCAGGCCGCGAACCTCGCCGGGGCCGGCCTGCGCCGCGCCGTCATGGTTCATGTCGTCGCCGACGGGGCCAATCTTTCGGCGACCGACCTTAGCCGCGCCGAGGTCGACCATGGCCGATTTATCGGCGCCAATCTCGCGGGCGCGAACGCCCGCCGGCTCTCGGCCGTGGAGGCCGACTTTTCCGGAGCCCAGTGCATGGGCGTGGATTTCTCGCGGGCCTCGCTTCGAAAAGCGGTGTTCGACGGCGCCAATCTCGTTGGCGCGCGGCTGCGTCGCGCCGACATCGCCGGGGCGAGTTTTCGAGAAGCGAGGCTCAGCGGCGCGGATCTTTCCGACGTGGTCGGCTACGAAAGTGCGGACTTCGCAGGCGCCTGCGGATTGGACGTCGATATTCCCGGCGCCGCCGCGCCGCTTCCGCCTTGCGAACGGGCCTTCAAGACCGCTCCCGACCGGCGATAGACACCGCGTCGAGCGCGAATGGCTTTAGCGCCGAAGCCGCCCTATGCTCGCGAAGGTCGTTGTAGAGACTGAAATATGAGCCAGCACATCCGCCTTCGCGCCCTTGAGAAGGACGATCTGAAGTTCGTCCACGATCTCAATAACAATCGCCGGGTGATGACCTATTGGTTCGAGGAGCCCTACGAGTCGTTCGTCGAGCTGGAGGAGCTTTACCTCAAACATATCCATGACCAAACCGAACGGCGCTTCATCGCCGAGCGCACCGACGGCGAACGGGTGGGCCTGGTCGAGCTCGTCGAAATCAACACGATCCACCGGCGCGCTGAGTTCCAGATCATCATCGCCCCGCCGCACCAGGGCCAAGGCTATGGCCGGCGGACGACGCTGCTTGCGCTCGACTACGCCTTCCGCATTTTGAACCTTCATAAGATCTACCTCGAAGTGGCCACGGAAAACCGCAATGCAATCGCGCTCTACCGTGACTGCGGCTTCGTCGAAGAGGGCCGGTTGGTGGAGGAGTTCTTCGTCGACGGAGCCTATCAGGACGCGCTGCGCATGTGCCGTTTTCAGCGCGACTTTGTAGAAGCGGCCGTCGCCGCGGCGGAGCGAAACGAGGCCCCCTAGCCGCGGTCGCGCAGGACGCGTGCTTTCTCGCGCTGCCAGTCGCGGGTCTTCTCGACGTCGCGCTTGTCCGGCGCCTTTCGCCCGGTGGCGACGCCGATCAGAAGCTTGGCGACGCCGCGGTCATTGAAATAGAGCTTGAGCGGCACGATCGTGCGGCCCGCTCGCTCTACGGCCTGGGCGAGCCGGGCGCGCTCTCGGCCTTTGACGAGCAGCTTGCGCTTGCGTTTCGGCGCATGATTGAACCGATTCGCCGCCGGGTAGATTGGGATGTCGGCGTTGATCAGCCAGAGTTCGCCGTCTTCGATGCTGGCATAGGCTTCGGCGATGTTCGCCCGCCCCTCGCGAAGGGATTTGACCTCGGACCCTTCGAGAACGAGGCCGGCCTCAAGGGTGTCCTCCACTTGGTAGTCCCGGCGTGCGCGCCGATTCTCGGCGACCAATCCGTCGCCGCGGCCTTTCGTCTGCGCCACGCCTAGACCTCCAGACCGGCCCGGGCCATGGCGGCGTCGATTTCGGCCTGCACCGCGTCCGAAGGGGGGGTCAGCGGCAGGCGCACGCCGGGCTCGCAAAGGCCGAGCTTGGCGAGGGCGTATTTCGTCGGCCCCGGGCTCGGGCTTGCGAAAAGAGCGCTGTGAAGGGCGGAGAGGCGTTCGTCGATGCGACGGGCGGTCTCGAAATCGCCTGCGCGCACGGCGGCCATCATCTCGGCGCAAGCGGCCGGCGCGACATTCGCCGTCACGGAGATGCAGCCGGCCCCGCCCATCGCGCAGAACCCGACGGCCGAGGGGTCGTCGCCGGAGAGCTGGATCAGCGCGTCGTCGCCGGTCAATTCCCTGAGGCGCGCGACGCGGCCGAGCTCCCCCGTCGCATCCTTCGTGCCGATGATGTCGGGTAGCTTGGCGAGCTCGGCGATGGTCTCGACCCGAATGTCGGACGCGGTTCGAGATGGAACATTGTAGATGAAGACCGGCAGGGCGACGGCGTCGTTGATCGCCTTGAAGTGCGCAAAGAGGCCCGACTGGTCCGGCCGGTTGTAATAGGGGCAGACGACGAGCCCGGCGTCGGCCCCCACCGTCTTTGCGAAGCCGACAAGTTCGATCGCCTCGGAGGTGGCGTTCGAACCGCACCCCGCGATCACCGGAACGCGGCCGCCCGCCGTCTCGACGCAGAGGCGCACCACCTCCCTATGCTCGTCGTGACTGAGCGTCGAGGTCTCGCCCGTCGTTCCCACGGGCCCCCGCGCGCTGGCCCCCGCCGCGATCTGACGCTCGACGAGCGCAACGAAGGCGTCGCGATCGATGGCGCCGTTCGTGAATGGCGTAACCAGCGCGGGAATAGACCCGTGAAACATGTGCGGCGTCCTGACGGCTAACGATAAGCCGTGCTAGATAACCCAAGCAAACGTGTTTGGCACGTGGGGCCGCATCGCAAAGAAACCGACGACGACATGACGACGCTCAAACTGACCGCCTGCCTCGCCGCCGCCCTCGCCGCTTCGGCCGCCGCGGCCGCCCTGCCGGCTGCGCCAAGCCTTAAGCCGAACCTCATCTACGCCTCGCGAGTCGTTTCGACACAGGACGCCGAAACGCTGCAAAAGGCCCTTCGCGCGGCGGAGGATCGCAATTGGAGCGCCGTTCGCCGCTATCGCCAGGAGGCGCGGGCCCCCGTCGTCAGCGACCTGGCGCTCTGGCTGATGGCGACGCCCAGCGGCGCGCTCCTCTCTTTCGACGAGCTCGACCAAGCAACCCAGCGCCTCGCCGATTGGCCGCTGTCCGCCGCTGTCCGCCGGAACGCCGAGGAGAAAATCGCAACGAGCGCCCTAAGTCCGGAGGCGCGGATCGCTTGGCTCGAAGCCTCGGGCCCGATTTCCGGACCCGGCCTCATCGCGCTCGCCGGCGCCTACCGGGCGACAGGCCAGACCGATAAAGCCAATGACGCCGTGCGTCGGGCTTGGCGCAGCTATAGGCTGGACCGCGACCTTTCAGGCGCGGTTCTGCGCCGGTTCGGCGGCGTTCTAACGCAAGACGACCACCGCGCGCGGGCCGACTACCTCCTATGGACCGATCAACGAACCGCGGCCCGGCGGCTGCAGAGCGAGCTCACGGCCGACCATCGCGCGCTCGTCGATGCGCGGATCGCCCTCGGCGCGCGACAACGGGGCGTCGATGCGAAAGTTGAGGCGGTTCCAGCGGCGCTTCAGAACCATCCAGGCCTTCTTTACGACCGCGCCCGGTGGCGGCGGCGGTCGGGCTTAAGCAGCGCCACGCGAGAGCTTCTGGTCCGGATCGACGGCGCAGACGCGCCGGAGGCGGGCCGCAACCGTCTCTGGGACGAACGCCGCATCGCCCTGCGCGCCGCCCTGCGCGACCGCGAATACACCGACGCCTACGCCCTCGCCGCGCCCCATGGCCTGTCCCGCGGGGTGGATTTCGCCGAAGCCGAATGGATGGCTGGTTGGCTTGCGCTCCGCAAGCTCGGCGATGCGGATCTGGCGCTTCGGCATTTCACGGCCCTGCGGGAGGGCGTCTCCACGCCGATCAGTCTCGCCCGCGCGGACTATTGGCGCGGCCGGGCCCTTGAGGCGCTTGGCCGGGCGGAGGAGGCTGAGACGGCGTTCGCGGCCGCTGCGGCCTATGATTTCGTCTTCTACGGTCAGCTGGCGGCGGAACGCGACCAAACCCGCGCGATCGTCCTGCCCGCGGCGGCGGCCCCGACGGACGCCGACCGCGCAGCGTTCGAGGGCCGGCCGCTGGTCAAAGCGATGCGCCTCTTGGCGGAGGCGGGCGAGGAACAGCTCTTTCGACGGTTCGCCTATCATCTCGATGATCAGCTCACCAGCATCGCCGACCACCAGCTGCTGTCTCAAATCGCCCTCGACTATAACCGCCCGGAGGTGGGCGTGCGCGGAGCGAAGGCCGGACTCGCCAAGGGCCTTGTGGTCGCCGACGCGGCCTATCCGATCATCGACTACACGCTGCAGCGCCCCGCCCGGGTCGAGAGCGCGTTCATCCACGCTCTGTCGCGCCAAGAAAGCGAGCTGAACCCCCGCGCCATTTCACACGCCAATGCGCGCGGGATGATGCAGCTCCTACCCTCGACCGCGCGCGTGCAGGCGCGGCGCGAAGGCCTGCCCTACCGCGTTTCCTGGCTGACCGACGATCCGGATTACAACATCACGCTCGGCGCCTCGCACCTCGACGATCTGCTCCATCAATTCAACGGGTCCTACATCATGACGGCGGCGGCTTACAACGCCGGCGCGTCGCGGCCGCGCCGTTGGATCAATGAGTACGGCGACCCCCGCCGCGGCGAGATCGACCCGATCGACTGGATCGAATCGATTCCGATCTCCGAAACGCGCAACTATGTCCAAAGGGTCCTTGAAAACATCCAGGTCTATCGTCATCGCCTAACGGGCGAGGCGCAGCCGATCCGCCTCAGCGAAGACATCGCCCGCGGCCGCCTTCGCTAGCGGGTTTGCGCGCTTAAGGACCCTCGACCGCGTAGCCGCGGCCCCGCAGCATCTCTATCACGCTATCGGGCCCGGCGAGGTGCGCCGCACCGACCGCAATAAACACCGTTCCGGACTGTTCGAGCAGCGCCACAATCTTCGGCGTCCAGGCTGCGTTCCGCCGCTGCAGAAGCGCCTCGTACGCGGCGGGGTGTCCGAAGGCGTCCGGGCTTGTGAGCTCGGCGATGCCGCCGATGTCGCCCGCCGCCCAGTCCGCGACCAGCCCGCGCAGCTCCTCTTCCTGGGCGTCGAGCAAGTCCTCGACGCGATCATATGCGCTCAGTTCGTCGACAAGCAGGGACAGCTGGATTTCGAAGGCGAGGCCCGAGAGCGCGGCGAGCTGGTCCTCAACGGTTTCCAGCTCGCAGATGGTTTTTCCGGCGGCCGTCGCCTCCGGATAGAGCGCGAATTCGACGCCCTCGCCGAAGCCGATCGCGTTCACGAAATACTGCTCAAGGGTCAAGCCCACGAACCAGGGGGCCATGGCGTCCAGGCTGACAAACGGGGCGCCGAGGGCCGCCGCCAGCGCCCGCAGGTCCTGTTCCTGGTCGGTCGTAAGATGATTGGTGAGACGGTCGCCGTTCGGAAGCACGCCCTCGCGCAACATGCGGGCGGCGATCGACTGCGCCCGCGCCACCGCGTCGAGCTCGAAACAAACCGTGTCGGCGGCTGCGAAGGCGGCGTCGATCCGATCGCTGCGCCAGTTCGTCTCAGGCGGCAACAGATGCACCGTTCCGAGAATGTGAATGGTCGTGTCGTCGTCGGAAAGGGTCCAGAGCGCCGGCTCGGCCTGCGCCGCGCCGAGGCCCGCCAAGGCCGCCGCCGCCGAGCACAACCAAGCTTGAAATTTGACCATGATCGCTCCCGATAAGAGACCCGCCGAACTTGGCCGCACCGGTGTTGCAGGAAAATGAACGGCCCCTCACGGACCCGACACCTCGACGCCTCGCGCACGCAAGAGGCCGGGCAAGGCATCCTCGCCAGCAAGATGGGCTGCGCCGACCGCGACGAGGAACGCGCCAGGCTCCTCGGCCATCAAGCGTTCGATCTCCGCCGCCCACGCGATGTTGCGATCGGCCAGCAGGGTGTCGTAGACGGCCGCCGAGCCGAAGGCGGCCTCGTCGCTGACAAGATCGCTGAGCGCGGCGACGTCGCCCGCGGCCCAGGCGTCGATCAGACCGTCGAGCAATTCGGGCTCGTCGGTGATCTGCTCGGCGGTGGAGACGAGGAAATCGACCTGGTCCGCCTCGTCCAATTCAGCGAAAAAGCTGATCTGCTCGGCCGGCGTCTCTAAAAAGCGCAGCGGGGTTCCCGCGCGGGCGGCCGCTCCGGCGACCACGGCTTCAACGCCTGAATCGGGACGATAGCCCAGCTGCTGCAACTGAATATTGGTCAGCTGCAGGGCGGCCAGCCAGGGTCGAAACGCCTCGAACGCCGTAAGTGCGGAGCCGACCGCCTCCGCCGCCTCGGCGACATCGGCTTCATCGGCCGCGTCCAAGACCGCTGAGAGCGTGCGTCCGTCGGTGAAAAGCCCCTCTTCCGTGACGACCCGCGCAAACGCCGCTTGGGCCTGGGCGCTCTCGGTGTCGACTTCGAGATACACCGCGTCGGCGTTCTCCAGAGCCGTGTCGAATGCGGCGGTCCGCCAGTCCGTTCCCGGTTTGAGGACATGCACCGTGCCGAAAAGGTAGACCGTCGTATCCTCGTCCGCCGCGATCCACAGCGCCGGGCCGGCGGCGGGCGTGCGGTCGGGCGACAGGGTTCGCGGCCCCGCCTCGCCCGTCCGGCCCGGCTCGCCCGGCGCGCCGCACCCGGCGGCCGCCCCGGCCCCAAAGAGCGCGAGGACGAAGAAGGAAAAACGAAAGGGAGCCGTAATCCGCATACCGGTCCTCGCAACAGCTTTCCTTTGATTGCACCTTTCACCGGTTTGAGATAGATCCAGCGGCTCCACCGACCGGCACCCATAGCTCAGCTGGATAGAGCGCTGCCCTCCGAAGGCAGAGGTCAGAGGTTCGAATC
>CAYYNG010000043.1:0-9706 GCA_964472435.1 uncultured Hyphomonadaceae bacterium
CCCCAACCTTGGCAAGGTTGTGCTCTACCCCTGAGCTACGCCCGCATCCTTGGGGTGCTCCATCGCCGAAGCGACGGAAGACCGCGATAAAGCTGAAAGCGCGCCGCTTGGCAAGCCAAAACCTGCGCGGGCCGGCGCCCGTCGCCGTCTTCGCCGGACCTGGTCCTTAGAGCGCCGCAGGGCAGTTCTCGCTGACAAGAAGCTGCGCCGCCGGAGCGTCCGGTAACCCTGGCAGCGCCGCCCGCCGCCAGCGTCCGCCAAGCGCCGCGGGGAGGTCGCCTTCGGCGGACGGACCATGGAGAATGACGCACCGCCCCTGGGCGAGGAAGGCGTGCGCCGCCGCCCGTGCCGTCTCAGGTCCGCCCCAAACGCTGTTGACCAAGGCCCCGCCCCGCTGGGGAACCGTTGAAAAGTGCTCCTCTCGCTCTGTGACCACGAGCGCGCCGACTGGAACGGCCCGCTCGCTTGCGGCGATGAAGCGGCCATTGAGGCGTGCAAGGGCCTGGTGTTGGATCGCGTCGCTCGCGGCGGCGGCGGCCGCCTGGCCGAAGCCGATGGCGAGCAAGAGCGCCAGAAGGCGGTGGCGGCGGCGGCGGCGATCGCCGGCGAGCCAGAGGCCGAGCGCGCCCGCGATGGCGGCCGCAGCGGCGAGCGGGGCGTAATAAATCAGTGTTTTCGAAACGGGCCCGCCGGGCGCCGCCGCCTCGGCGAGGATCAAGGGCGCGGCGCCGATCATCAAACCGAGCGCCATGTGCCGCCGGTTCGGCGCTGCGGCGGGGGTTGCGCGGGCGAGGCCGTGGAGGGCGTGGGCGGCGAGCAGCGCTATGAAGGGCGTTGCAGGGAGGAAGTAACGCATATTGGCCGAGAGCCCGCCGTGCCACTGGTTCAGGCTGTAGAACGCAAGGGGCGCGCCGATCATAAGGCAGGCGAGCGCGTGGGCTTTGACGTTGCGTCCGCTCAAAAACTCCGCTGCGGGAAGGATCAGCAGCATTGCGAACGGCAGCGACTGCACAAGCGCCTTTTTGTCGAAACCGTAAAAGCTCGTGAAGCCGAACGCGTCCTGCCGCAATCCGGGCTGGGGCAGGGCGACATGTTGCAGGTCGACGACAAGGACGTAGAGATTCTCGGCATAGGTCCGCAGCGGCGCAAGGACGACGATCGCCAGGAGCGCCAGGAGACCGAGAGTTGCAACGCTCCAGCGGCTAAAGAGCCGATCGAGCGCTTGGCGAACGCGCGGGCCTGACGTGTCGAGGGCGAACGCAGCGGCAAGGCTCGCCGCAACCACAGCGGCGAGCGCAGCGTATCGCGTGAGGTCGTCCGCCGCCCCTGGTTTGTCGCCATAGCTGATCGGAAAAAAGTGTCCGAACTTCGCTTGGTTGATCAAACTTGCGAGCATCAGTCCCGGGAGCAATCCCGCCAAGAGCGCGAGCGCCGGCCCCCGGTGCGAGGGCAGCGCGAAAAGGCGGATCCAAGCAAGCACGGCGACGACGGCGAGGACGGCGTCGACGCGGAAATTGATCGCCGCGCCGAGGCAGAGGCCGGAGACGAGCAGCCCCACCGAGGGCCGCCGGCAGTTTCCATCGGCCGCCCATGCCGCGCGTTCCACAGCGATCATGACCAACCCGAGCGTTGCGAGATGGGGCAGCACCAGAAGCGCATAGCCGGAAAGAAACGTGGCGAAAGCAAGGATCGCGACGGCGGTCCATCCGATCGTCGCATCGCGATAAAGGCGGAGGGCGAGGCGCCGCGTTGCGAAAAGGATAAGGGAGAGGCCGGCGGCGTTCATCGCGATGAGGCCCTTGAGCCCGAAGACGGCGTAGAGCGGCGCGGCGAAAAGCGCGTAGCCCGACGGATACTGCGGCACGACGCGGCCTTGGATGGCGTGGGTGAGCGACAGCGTTAGTTCCGGGCTCGCTGCGACGCCGCCCCGCTCCGCGATGTGGAAGGTCCCGCGCTCCGCCATGGCCCGCGCCATTTCGACGTGCAGCACTTCATCAATGTTCATGACCGCCCCGGCCGCGAGGAGGGGGAGGACGGCCGGAAGCAAAAGGAGGCAGGCCTGCCACACGCGATGGCTGCTGATGTCCAAATCGGCGAGGAAGCGGGTGCGGCCGTTATCCGCAAACTGATCTTGCGCCATACTGATCGCGTCTCCGTTCCGCTCGATGGCCGGCGATTACCAGCGGGCGTTAAAGATTGGCTTAAGCAGACGCCGTGCGGTTAACCGGATATCCGCAATTGGCGACCACACTGACAGCTTAAACGCCTCCGAAGCCAAGGCCCTCATGACCAAGCTGATCGTCCAAATCCCCTGTCTCAATGAAGCTGAAACCATCGCCGAGACGATCGCGGCGATCCCCCGGCGGCTGCCCGGCGTTTCTCAAGTCGAGGTTCTGATCATCGACGACGGGTCCACCGACGACACGGGCGCCGCAGCGCGCGCGGCGGGGGCGGACCACGTGGTTCGCAACAGCGAGAACAAAGGCCTCGCCTATAGTTTCCAGCGCGGTCTGGACGCCTGTTTGGCGCTTGGCGCCGACATTATCGTCAACACCGACGGCGATAACCAATACGAAGGTGCGGACATCGCGCTCCTTGTCGCGCCGATCGTCGCGGGCGACGCCGATCTCGTTGTCGGCGATCGCCAAACCCAGAGCATCGCCCACTTCTCTCCGTTGAAGAAACGCCTGCAGCGTCTCGGCAGCCGCGTCGTCCAGGGCCTTGCAGGGGCCGACGCGCCGGACGCCGTCAGCGGCTTCCGCGCCTTCAGCGCCCACGCAGCCCGCTGCCTGACCATCCGTTCAAGTTTTTCCTATACGACCGAAACGCTGATCCAAGCCGGCAAGAAGCGGCTGACCATCCGGTCGGTTCCGGTTCGGACGCGGGAAGTCGGCCGTCCCTCGCGGCTTTTCCGTTCGATCCCGCAATTCCTTCTGCGATCCGGCCAGACGATGCTTCGCGCCTATGCGATGTACGAGCCGCTAAAGATCTTCCTGTGGCTCGGCGTCGCGCTGATGGCGATCGGCGCCGCCCCGATCCTCCGCTTCGTCATCCATTACCTGCAGGGCGACGGCGCAGGCATGGTTCGGTCGCTGATTCTCGGTGGCGTCTTCGTCTTGGTGGGTGTCCTTTCAATCATGTTCGCCATGATCGCGGATCTCGTCGCGTACAACCGTCAACTGATCGAAATCACTTTGGAACGCGTTCGAAAAATCGAGGCCGAACAATCCATCGACGGCCGGCGCTTCCCGGCGGCTTCGGTGCGCGCAGAACTTGAGGCGATTCAAGCCCGCGCGCGCACCTCGTCATGAGCCTCAGAATCGCCGTCGTCGGGCCGGCGCCGCCGTTTCGCAGCGGCGTTGCGAAGCACACGGGGGCCCTCGCCGTCGAACTCGCCAGCCGCGCGGACGTCCGCCTGTTCTCGTTCTCGCGCCAGTATCCGAGCTTTCTGTTCCCGGGCGACGACGATCGTGCGCCGGGCGGCGCGCCGCTGGCGCACCCGCCGACGGACTACGGCCTTGACAGCGTCAATCCGCTGACTTGGTCGAAAGTCGCCGCGCGCCTCGTTGACTTCGCGCCCGACCTCGTCGTCGTCCCGGTGTGGACGTTTTTCACCGCGCCCTGCCTCGCCAGCGTGGTCGGCGCGGCCCGGCGGCGCGGGGCGCGCGTCGTCGCCGTGGTGCACAATGCGGCCGACCACGAGGCTGCGGCCTGGAAACGCGCTGCGCTCAACAGCCTCTTGCGGCTTGCCGATGCGGCGGTGACCCACAATCAAGCCCTCGCCGATGACGTGCGGGCCGTTTGCCCGTCGATTCCAATTGTCGTCTCACCCCATCCCGTGTTCGACGACCCGCCGGCGCGCGGCCAGCTCGCCCGCCGGGCCGCCCTGGAAGTGCTGATGTTCGGCATCGTGCGGCCTTATAAGGGCGCCGACCTGCTTGTCGACGCGGTCGCCCGGCTCCCGGATCTAGACGTCCAGGTTTCAATCGTAGGCGAGTTCTGGGGCGGCGAAAGCGATCTCCGCGCCCAAATCGCCGCCGTAGGGCTTGCCGAGCGCATTGAGATTGTTTCGCGATATGTCTCCGATCAGGAGGCGTCGGAATACTTCGCCCGGGCGGATCTGGTGGCGCTGCCCTACCGCCATGTCACCGGCTCGGGGGTCGCCCCGCTCGCGATCCGGCACGGCCGGCCCGTCATCGCCGCCGACCTGCCAGGGTTTCGCGAGATCGTTCAACATGGCCGAACGGGGTGGCTCTTTCCGGCGGGAGATCCCGCGGCGCTCGCCGCCTGTCTGTGCGAACGCGCAGCGCTCGGTGACGCGGCCGCCCTTCGTCCGCAGGTCGAGGCCGCCGCCGCGGACTTCACCTGGCCGGCTTTCGCCGACGCCGTCCTCCGCGCCGAGGCGCATAGCCGGCGACGGTCCGCGGCGTAGCGTCCGCCGCCGCTATAAGGGGGTGCTTTTGGCTGCAAGCGGTGGTAATTTAAGGAATAATTAGCATTTTCGCCGCGGCCAGGCGGCGCAAAGGCGGGTGATGAGCGATCGAAAAGGTTCGACCTGGGCGGCGGGGACCGTCCGGCGTGTTCGTCGTGTCGAGACGACGAGATACCCCTTCGTTCCGTTTGGACTGTTGCCGCTCCTCGGCCTTGCTTTAGTGATGATTTTTGCAGTCGGAAACGCGGCGCGGGGTTGGATTCAGGCGGACGCAGGTGCGGCCGACGCGGCGGCGCTAGAGGAGATCGGCGCAGATTGGGCGACCGCGTCCGTCTCCGGCCAATGGGTCCGGTTGGAGGGCGCCCCGCCGTCGCGGACCGCTGGAGATGCGGCCATTCGCGCGGTGAAAGCGGCGCAGACGTCGACATGGCTCGGCCGGGCGCGGCCGGCGACCCGGGTGACGGGCCAGTTCGAGTGGCCCGCTGCGGACGCCGGCGCGGCGGTCTCGAACCGTCAAGCGGACAGCGGGGCGGAGGGGGCGGGCGCGCCGGCGCCGGGCACGGCCGCGCCGCAGACTTACAATTGGGTTTTCCGTCTCGAAGAGGGCGTTCTTGTTCTCGAAGGCGAGGCGCCGGACGAGGCCACGCGGCGCGCGATTTTGGAAGCTGCGCGCGAGTTGCGCGACCCGCCTCGTTTGGCCTCCATTGACGACCGTCTGCAAATCGCCGAGGGCGTGCCGGCCGACGGGTTCTCGACGGTTGCGCTGCGCGGCGTCCGCGCGCTCGCGCGCTGCCAATCCGGGCGAGCGACCTTTCAAAACGCGGAATTCTCCCTTGATTGCCTCGCCTCGCGTGCGGCGGCGGCGGACCTAAGGGCGCTTGCGTCGGCCGAGCTCGCCTATGGCGCGGTGGGCGAGATCGAGGTCCGCGTTCAGGAGACCGCTGTCTCATGCAATCAGCAAATGGCCGAGCTGTTGTCGAACGCCAAAATTGAGTTCGCCGTCGGCAGCGCCATCATCGAACCCGCCAGCGGCGCCTTGCTCGACCGGATCGCAGAGACGGCGGGGCGCTGCCCCGGCCAACTCCGCGTAGAGGGGCATACCGACAATACCGGGTCCGCTTTGCTGAACGAGCGCCTCAGCCAGCAGCGGGCGGAGGCGGTTGTCGCCGCGCTCAGCGCACGCGGCGTGCGCGCAGCGCGGTTGTCGGCCGTCGGGCTCGGCGCGCGTGAGCCCGTCGCTGACAACGGCGCCGAGGCGGGCCGGGCCCGCAATCGCCGGATCGAGATCGAAGCCGTGCGCGATCCCCGATGATCTCCGCTATCCTTCCAAGATTCGTTTCGCTTGAGAGTCCGCTATGTGGTTCCTAATCCTCGAAATTCTCGCCCTTCTTTTCCTGGCCGCCTTGCTCGGGGCGGCCCTGGCATATTGGTGGGTCAGTCGCCGGTACGAAGATGTCACAGAGACCCATGCCCAGCTTCTTAGCGGCGGAGCCGGGGCCAGCGACGGGCTCACGCGCGATGATCTCGAGCTCGGCCTCAGCCGGCTCTGGCAGAACATCTCCGAACAACCCGGGCCCGACCTGTCGCCGGTGGAGGACCGCCTGGCGCGCCTTGAGGCGCGGCTGAGCGCGCCCGACCCGGCCGCTGAAGCGGTGCAAACCAAGCTCAGCGGTTTCGAAGCCGGCCTCGCGCGCATGACAACCGCCTTGCAGGCGCCGCGAGGCCCGGAGCTCGCGCAGCTGCAGAGCGATATCCGCGCCCTGGCCGCGCAGCTGCAAGGCCTTCGTCCGCCGGACCTGCGGCCCGTCGCCGACAAGCTCTCGGCCCTAACGGCGGCGGTCTCCGAGCGACCGGCGGCCGATACATCCGGTCTCGAAAGCCGGCTGGACCGCTTGGAGGCGGCGATAGGCTCGATCGATCGCCTTGAGGTCGATCTGTCGCCCTTGGATGCGGTCTCGGCCGAGGTCCAGGCGTTGTCGGCCCGCGTCGACCAGATCAGCGAAATGGTCCGTGCGCTCGACGCTCCGGACGTCGATTTGGGACCGCTCCACAGCGGGCTCGCGCTGATCGAGCAGAAAATCGGCGAGATCGAATTGCCCGCGACAGACCTTGCGCCCATGCGCGGCCAGATCGGCGCCGTCGAGCTGAAGCTCGACCAACTGGGCCAGAGTTTGAGCGGGATCGATTCGATGGAGGCGAGACTGGCCGAGCTTCGACACAGCTTGAACGGGACGCGCCAAAGCGAGATCCAGTCCATTACGTCGGGCCTTGAGGCGCTGTCGTCCCACATGGAGCCGATGTCGTCCCGGGTCTCGGCGCTGTCGGCCGCTGTCTCGGGCCTCCGCGAGCCGGATTTCCGCCCCCTCGAAGCGCGGCTCGCCAGCTTGGAGCATGGCCTGCGTACGCTTTCCTTGCCGGACGTGGATCTCGATCCGATTTACGGCGCCATCGGGCGGGTCGAGACGCGGCTTGCTGCTCTTGAGACGGGCGTGTTTTCGCTTTCGATTCCCGAGGTCGACCTTGAACCGCTCAAGGACGCATTGGGCCGTCTCGGGGCCGAGCTTGTCTCCGTGAAGGACGACGTTCGCGCGCTTCCGGCCGCGCCGGATCTCTCACCGGTGATCACGTCGGTGCGCGCGATGGATCGGCGGCTCGATCTGACCGCGCTGGAGAACCGGCTGACTGCGATCGAATACGGCCTTGCGGCCGTCCATCACATGCTTCGCTCACGGCCCGAGGTAGAGAAATCGATGCGTGTTCGGGTCGAGGGCGAGTCGATTTTGGGCGACCGCGGCGCGGCGCTTCAAGAGCGCGAGCCTACGCAACGGCCGGTGCGGACCGCTGATCCCATCAATCCCGCCCGTCGTCAAAACGACCAGGCGAACCTGCTCGTCGAACCGGCCTTCGGCGACCCCGACGATCTCGAACAGATCAACGGGGTCGGGCCCATGCTCGGCGCGCTGCTGAATGAAATCGGCGTCTATTATTTCTGGCAGATCGCCGAGTGGACGCCGGACGAAGTGGCTTGGGTCGATGGAAAGCTTCTGCACTTCAAAGGACGCATCGAACGCGACGACTGGGTGGGGCAGGCGCAAAACCTGATGCAGTCGCGCACCGCCGCGCGGCGACCCCAGGCCTTCGCCGCCAGCTGACCGGGGACGGGGGCGTCTTTACATCAGGTGCCGCGGCGCCAAATCTCGCGGGCGAGGGCGATGCGGTCCTTCGCTTCAGCGGGGACCGCCTCAAGGGCGCGGATCGTTTGAAGGGGCCGGTTGAGGCCGCGTTGATTCGCGATCTGGACGGAGATGCCGGGCCGGGCGTTCAGCTCTAAGAGGGTGGGGCCCCGCGTTTCATCGATGACGATGTCGACGCCGACATAGCCGAGGCCGACAACAGCCGAGATGCGCGTCGCCAGGTCCAACACATCATCCCATCCCGGCAATTGAAGCCCGCTCAACGGCGTTCGGAAATCAGGGTCTTCCTCGACCGGCTTGTTGTAGAGAACCGCATGGCTTGTCACGCCCGTTTCCACATCGACGCCCGCGCCGACGCCGCCTGTGTGAAGGTTCGCTTTTCCGTCGGAGTAAGAGGTGGGCAGGCGCAGCATGGCCATGACGGGGATGTCGCGGAAGACGATCACGCGGACATCGGGAACCCCGGAAAACGCGATGTCTTTGAAAATCGAGTGGGGGTAGAGCCGCTCTTCGATGATCGCCACGTCGCTCCCATCGCCGCCAAGGGCGTGCATGCCGGACAGGATGTTGCTGACGTGGTAGCGCACCTCGTCCCAGGACATGCGCTTGCCGCTGGCCTTTCGAAGCCCTGCCTCGTCGATGCTGTCGGCGACAATGATGCCGCCGCCCCCAGAGCCGCGCGCCGGCTTGATCACGAAGTCCGAGACCCCGCGCAGGAGAGTCGGAAGCGCTTTGACCTGGCCGGTATACTCGATCTTTGCGATCAGTTTCGGCACCGAGACCCCGGCCTCGATCGCCATCGCCTTCGTCAGCAATTTGTCGTCGACGAGGTTGAAATGACGCCGGTCGTTATACGGCGCGACGAAATCCCGGTTCCGTCCGTTGATGCCGAGAACGCCCTTGGCGCTCAACCGCCATGGAAGCGCGATGCGACGAGTGCCTTTCACGTCAGCTGCTTGGGCGGCGACGCCTCGCCGAACATGTTGAAGCGGAGATACTCGCTCAATTTATAGCCGTTATAGCTGCCGAGCAGGATGGCGAGGCCGAGGACGATCAAAAGGATCTCCGGGAACACGAAGGCGAGATATTCGATCTGGTCGTTTGAGATGATCAGATAGGCGACGATGGCGGAGGCGATGCTGCCCGCCCCGCGGATCAACGCCGACCGCGCGCCCGCCTCTTCCCAGGTCAAGGACATGCGCTCGATGGTCATGGTGAGAATGACGAGGGGGAAGAGGGCGATGGAGAGCCCCAGCCGAAGGCCCGCTGCATGGGCGATTAGGGCGATCGCCGCCATCAAGAGGGTGACGATGACGAGGACGGCGGTGAGCCGCGGCACCAAAAGGAGGTGCATCCGGCTGAAATAAGCGCGTAGGACTAGGCCCGCGGCGACCAAGCCGACGAAGAGGACGATGCCGGAAATGAGGCCCGTCTCCCGGAAGGAGAGGGCGATCAGGACGGGCATGAACGTGCCGAACGTGCTGACGCCCACGACTTGGCGCATGAACGCGATAACAAGAGCCCCGATGGGCAATAGGAAAAGGACGCGAAAAACAATCTGGGTGTCGAGCGGCAGAGAGAAGAGCGAAAACCAGCTCAGCGCGGGCGCCTCGCTCCGGCTCGCCCAGAGCGCGCGTTCGAGCCGGTCGCTTGTGACAGTGCGAACGGAGAAAGCGATAGAGGGGTCGCGCGCGCCTTCGGCGGAGATCAACTCGCCGTCGCCGAAGACCAAGGGCACCGTCGGTCGCTCCGGTTCGATCTCGCCCGATCGCGTCGCTAAACGGTTCCATCGATTATCGAAGTGCGCCTCCACCCACGTTTCCGGCAACTGCGTGCGCGCTTCATCCGAGATCAGCACGCCGATGACCCGCCGCGCCGGCACCCCGGCCGCGTTCAGCGCGAGCTCCAAGCGCCGCTCCGGCTCGCGCAGATCCGTCGGTCCGGCCTCGATCAGCGTATCGATGCGGTCGTCGCCTGCGCTCGACAGGAGCTGGGCGAGGGTTTGGACAAGGGTCGCGTCGGACACCGACTCCGCGCGCGCCTGTTCGATGACAAGATCGAGGGCGGTGATGAAGGCGTC
>CAYYNG010000044.1:0-9626 GCA_964472435.1 uncultured Hyphomonadaceae bacterium
CCGCGCATTGTCAACCGCCGCAGTTACAGATTGATTATCAATAAAATTAAATTGTTTTAAGGATATCTTTTATTGTTTTGCGATATTATCCATTGGTCGTCGCCGGCGGGTACGGTGCCGACCTCTCAATGGAAGACAAAACAGAAAGGACAGACCCATGCTCCACCCCGTTGCCGCCATCGCCGCCGCCCTCGCCCTTACGCCCGCCGCCTTCGCCGAGGCGCCCCGGACGGAGGTGACGTTCGCCTACGACCCCGCCAAACTCTCGACGCTCGAAGGCGCTGAGGCCGCCTATTCGGAAATCGAGCGAATCGCTGAGCGCCATTGCGACCTCGGCGTCGAGGGCCGGCTTCCGCTTTCCTCGGTCCGGGCCGAGGCGCGGTGCGAGGCCGAAACCATCGCCGACATTATTGAAGCGCTCGACATGCCCGAAATGACCGCCGTCTATAACACCGAAGCCGGCGCCAGCCTCTAATCGTCGCCCTCGGGACGAAGGTCCCGCGCCACAATCACTCCGGCCAGCGGAAACGCGGCCGGCGTGAACCGCCCCGGTTCGGCCGCCTCGAAGACGGCCGCGCAGGCCGTCGGCATCTTTGCAGAGATCCGACGCGCGGCCTGGTGGTCCAGACTGCCCGATTGTCGAATGACTTCGGTCGCGAAATCATGGAGGCCGGGATTGTGTCCGACGAGCATGAGGCCGCCCACGGCGTCGTTCTCAGCGACCGCTTCGACGAGGCCGTCGACGCCCGTTAGATAAAGATCTTCCGAGAGACGGCGCTCGCAATTCGGGAATGCGGGCTCCAGACCCGCCCACGTTTCCCGCGCGCGGCGGGCCGTCGAGACGAGCGCGAGATCCGGCGTCCAGCCCGCGGCCGCCAGCGCCTCGCCGACGCGGACGGCGTCGGCCCGCCCCCGCTCGATCAGCGCCCGGCCATGGTCGTCGACGCCTTCGTGCCAAGGTTCGGTTTTGGCGTGGCGCAAAAGGATTAGTCGCTTCATCGGCTTAGAAAATCTGATCGCGGGCTTGAGGCCGGCCACGTTGCGGCCCCTCTCGATTAGGACCAGTTCAAGAGCGAAGACAAGCAGGGAGGGGCCCGATGAGCCTATTACTCGGCGACACCGCGCCAGATTTCGAGGCCGACACCACCCAGGGGCGCATCCGATTCCACGATTGGGCGGGCTCGGACTGGGTCATCCTCTTCTCGCACCCGGCGGATTTCACGCCCGTGTGCACCACGGAGCTCGGCTACACCGCGAAGCTTAAAGACGCTTTCACGCAGCGGGGCGCGAAGGCGATCGCCATCTCCGTCGACGATGTGGACAGCCACAATGACTGGATCTCCGACATTGAGGAGACGCAAGGCGCGGCGGTGAACTTTCCAATCATCGCCGATCCCGCGCGGAAAGTGGCGACGCTGTACAACATGATCCACCCGAACTCGAACGCCAGCCTCACCGTCCGGGCCGTCTACATCATCGATCCCGATAAGAAGATTCGGGCGAGCTTCACCTATCCGCCGAGCTCGGGGCGGAACTTCGACGAAGTCGTGCGGCTCCTCGACAGCCTCTTGCTGACCGATCAGGGGAAGGTGGCGACGCCTGTGAATTGGACCCCCGGCGAGGATGTGATCATCCTGCCTTCGATCACCGATCCCGACGAAATCGCGCGGCTCTTCCCCAAGGGCCACACCGAAATCAAGCCGTATTTGCGGATCACGCCCCAGCCGGATATCTAGCGGAGACTGCGTCCGTTTGGCCCCGTTGTTGCTTTCAAAGGGCGAGCGGCGGCGAAGGGAACCGGCATGGGCGAGGCGAAGGACGACACCGAAGCGCGGCGGGCGCGCCTGTCGGTCGTCATCACCAGCTATAATTACGAGCGCTATGTCGGCGAGGCGATCGAAAGCCTCCTCGCGCAGCCCGATTCGATTGAGATCATCGTGGTCGACGACTGCTCCACCGACGGCTCGCGCCACGTCATCGGTCGGTATGCCGACCGGGTGGCGCCCGTTTTCCAGGAGCGGAACCAAGGCCATGGCGGCGGCTTCAATGCGGGCTTCGCGCGCGCGGGCGGCGACCTCGTCATGTTCCTCGACGCCGACGACTTCCTGCTGCCCGGGGCCTCGCGGATCATCCTCGACAATTACGACCCCGGCGTCGCGATCTACCATTACCGCATGCGCTATGCCGACGTGGCCGGCCGGCTCTCGGGCCTTTTTCCCGCGCCGGAGACGCCGCTCGCCGACGGCGACATCTCCGCCCAGCTCCGCGCGAAGGGCCGCTATAACGGGACGATCACGTCCGGCCTCGTCTTTTCGGCCTCGGCGCTGCGCAATGTCATGCCCATGGACGCGCAGGCCTACCGGCAAGGCGCGGACGGCTACCTCTCCTGCACGGCGCCGCTCTATGGACGCTCTTTCGCCAGCGAAGCGGCGATCTCGGGCTACCGCCTGCACGACGCCCAACACTCAAGGTTTCAACGGGCCTATGCGAAACGCGCGCGGTGGCGGATCAGCCACGACCAGGCGCGCTACGCCGCGATCCGCGAACACAGCGAAAAACTCGGCCTGCCGACCGCCGAGCTCTTCGGCGATCAAGACGCGCTGAATGTCCGCGAACGGTTGGTGTCCATCGTTTTCGAGCCCGACAAACATCCGATCGCCGAGGAAACGGCCCCAAGCCTCATCCGGACGGCGCGGCGCCTGGCCGCCGGTTCGGGCGGCGGCGCGCGCCGTCTCGCGGTCTGGTCGTGGTGGACCCTTCTCGAGGCGGCGCCAGGACCGGCCCGCCGCGCGCTGCTCGCCCAGCAGATCGATCCCGCCGCGCGGCCGAGCTGGCTGCGAGCGGCGGCGAAACTCCGCCGCCGGCTCATGGGTCGAACGAGCGCAACGCCGCAGCGCCGGGTCAGCCGCGCTTAGTCGCCCCACATCCGCAGCAAATTCGAGATCGCCTGGTCGAGGAGCAGCCGGTCGTCTGCGGCGGCGTCGTGCGCCGCGAGGCGCGCCCTTAGCATGTCGAGATCGAAGAGCAGGCCGCGCTGGTCGGCCCGTCGAATGCGGCTCTGCACCCAGCCCACGCCCGCGAGCCGAACGCCGTCTGCGACCGTCGCCACCTGGTGCACCGCGCCGGAGGGGTAGAGGGCCAATGTCCCGGCCGGCGGGCGGATGCTTTCCTCCCCGTCCGCCGTTTCGATAATCAACGCCCCGCCGGAATAGGCGTCCGGGTCGCTGAGAAACAGCGTGAAGGAAAGATCGGTGCGGAGCCGCCGTCCCTCGCCGCCCGCCATGTACGCGTTGTCCACATGGCGGCCGTATCCGCCGCCGGCGGCTGTGCGGCTCAAGATCAAGGGCGAGATCCACGCCGGCCGGGCCGCCGCTTGGAAGACCGGATGGGCGGTGATCGCGTCGATCAAGAAGCGCGCCATCGATTGGCCGGCTTTGGTGGAGAGATCCGCCTGCTCGTTCCGCTTGACCGCCTGCGCCGCCGCGCCCGCCGTCCGCGCGCCGTCGCGCCAGGAGAGCGCGTCGGCTTTCTCGCGCACCGCGGCCAAACGGCCCTTGTCGAGAACATCTGAAATCAGGAGCGCCACGGATATGGTCCAGTGCCTGTGAATGATTTGCAGTCACAGCGCTTTATGCTAGTCGACGGTCGACCTCGCAATATCAAGGATCCCGCGCCATGCCGCTTTCCCATCGCCTCTGGACCCGTCTCGGCCTCGGGGCCGCCACTTTGGGGGCGACCACGCTCGCCGCGTGCGGGGCGACGGAGGCCGGCGAGGCGGCGACGGCCGGCGCCGACCCCATTCCATCGATCGCCTATTCCGGAGAAGCCGGCGAGGGCGAGGGGGGCGAAGGCGGGGAAGGCGAAGGCGGAGAGGGCGGCGAAGGCGGTGTGAATGTCGCCGCGGCGGCCACGAACCCGGCCGTTTTCCGCGCGGCGCTTGCGGTCGTAGACGCCCACGTGCTCGCCGCGCGCGACGCCTACGCCGCCGGCCGCACGGACACCGCGGCGGCGATGTTCGCGCACCCCGTCAGCGAGGTCTATCTCCATATGGAGAGCGTCTTTGAAGCCCAAGGCGTCGCGCCCTTCGACATGCTGCTTACCAACGCGTCCCGCGCCGCGCTCGAGGGCGAAACCCCGGACGAGATCGCCGCCCGGTCCGAGGCCATCCTCGCCGCGTCCGCCGCCGCAGCTGCGAAGGCGCCGGAAAGCCCGGCCTCCAAAGCCGATATCGCAGCTCGGGTGACGGCCGACCAGATCGAGCGCGCGGCGCAGCAATATCTGCGGTCGACCGAATCGGACGATTACGAGCCCTATCTCGACGGCTATGGCTTCCTCGCCGCCGCGAGAGCCGTTTATACGGCGGAGGCCGAGGCGATCCGGGCGGAGACCCCGGCCGCCGCCGACGCGCTGGAGGCGGCGATGGCGCTGCTCGACGAGGCGTATCCCAGCGCCGCGAGACCTGCGACGCTCGACGCCGACACCGCTGCGCTGGTCGCGGCCAGCTCGCTTGCGATCCTCGAAACGGGCGGGCTCTAACTTACCGGCTGGGGCAGCGGCGGTCGACGCCGAGGCGCCCACCAGGCCGCCGCGTTCACCATCGCCAAGCCCGCAACGGCGGCCCAAAAGCCAAGCCCGATCCGGCCATCGGCGAGGCCGAGGGGCGAGAACAAGACGTAAAGTCCCGCCGCCGCGGAGAGAAGGGTGACCGCCGTCGGCGCCGCAAACCGCCACGGCGTGAGATCGACCTCGGCCCGCCGCTGAAAGACCCAAGGCTCGGCCCGCGGCGCAATCGCGCCGGCCGCTAGCATAATGGCGACCTCAAGACCGAACAGCACGGCGTAGAGATGTAGAAAGTGCAGGGTCACGTGCTCTTCGAACACGAACTTGGCGAGGCCGTAGGCGAGGACGTGAAAGCCGATAACGAGCTTCGCCCCGATCGCAGGGACGCGCCGCGTGAAGAGCCCGACGCCGACGACCACGACGATCGGAATGTTGTAGAAACCCGTGAAGACCCGGATCACCTGCCACAGCCCCTCCGGCGCGAAGGAGAGGAGCGGAGCGACGGCGAAGGAGAAAAGCGCGATGACGACGCTCGCGGCCATGGCGACGCGCACGCTCTCCCGATCGTCCACACGGCGGCCGCGGAGCGGGGTGTAGATGTCGAGGGTGAAGAGCGTCGCGGCGCTGTTGAGGAGCGAGTTGAACGAGCTGAACACCGCGCCTAGGAGCACGGCGAGAAAGAAGCCCATGAGATAAGTCGGGAAGACGTCGCGGATGAGCCTCGGATAGGCCTCGTCGATGCTCGCAAGCCCAGGGCCGTAAAGGTGAAACGCAATCACCCCGGGGATCATCATAAAGAAGGGGACGAGGACCTTGAAAAAACCGGAAAAAAGAACGCCCTTCTGCCCTTCGGCGAGCGACCGGGACGCGAGCGTGCGTTGAATCACATATTGGTTCGCGCACCAATAAAAGAGATTGGCGAACACCATGCCCGTGAAAATCGTACCGAAGGGGGTCGGGTCGCTCGGCGCGCCGATGGCGTTCAGCTTCTCCGGATAGTCGGCGACGAGCCGGGCCAGCCCCGCGCCGACATCGCCCTGGCCGAGCGCGGCGAGCCCCAGGGCCGGCGCCGCAACGCCGACGAGGAGAAGCCCGACCCCGTTCAGCGTGTCGGAGACCGCAACCGCCTTCAGCCCGCCGAAGATCGCGTAAAGCGCGCCGACGCCGCCGATCGTGAGGATCGTCGCGACCAGCGCCTCGAACCGGCCGAGCCCGGTCAACGCCTCGACGTCGAAGAGCTGCATCACGGCGAGCGAACCGGAATAAAGAACCGACGGGATCGTCACGAGGCCGTAGCCAAGCATGAAGAGAAGGACCGACAAGCGCTGAACGTCTTCGTCGAAGCGGCTGCGAAGGAATTCCGGCAACGTCGTGAACGCGCCGGCGAGATAGCGGGGCAGGACGACCAGCGCCATCACGACGGTGGCGAACGCCGCCGTCACCTCCCACGCCATGGAGGAAAGATTGTGCCCGTAAGCCGAGCCGTTAAGACCGATCAGCTGCTCCGCCGACAGGTTCGTGAGCAGCAAGGACCCTGCGATGAAGACGCCGCCGAGGCCGCGGCCGGCGAGGAAGTAGCCGTCCTTGGTGGTCGTCTCGCCACGCGTCCAGCGATAGGAGATATAAGCAACGAGCGCCATGAAAGCCGCGCAGCTTAGGAGCGTCGGTGTCAGGTCGGTTGCGGTCATTACGATTGATTCTCCAAGGCTCCCGGGCGAAGCCTAACCGCCCTCGCCCGCCATTCGAAAGCCCGCCATGCCGTCCGCCCCCATTCGATCCGTCGATGCCTTGGTCCTCGGCGCTGGGGCGGCCGGCCTCTTCTGCGGCGCGCAGGCCGGCTTTCGGGGGCTCGACGTCCTCGTGCTCGACCACTCCGAAAAGCCCGCCGAGAAGGTGCGGATCTCGGGCGGCGGGCGCTGCAATTTCACAAACCTCCACACCTCGGCGGATCGGTTTTTGTCGACCAATCCGCACTTCGCCAAATCCGCGCTCGCCCGCTACACGCCCGAGGATTTCTGCGGCCTTCTGCGCCGCCATGGGATCACATGGCACGAAAAGACGCTGGGCCAGCTTTTCTGCGACGGACGATCGCAAGCGGTGATCGAGATGCTGCTCGATGAGCTCTCGGGGGCGGGGGGCGAGCTGGCACTCGGGGTCAGGATCGATCGGGTCGATGCTCTGGCGGGGGGCGGCTACCGCGTCGAGACCTCCATTGGACCGATTACGGCGCAACGATTGGTGGTGGCGACGGGCGGGCTCTCCATTCCGAAAATGGGCGCAACAGGCCTCGCCTATGAGATCGCGCGGCGGTTTGGTTTGGCCGTTATCGAGCCGCGGCCAGCCCTTGTCCCCCTCACCTTCTCGGGCGCGGACAGAGACGCCTTCGCCACGCTCTCGGGCGTCTCCTGCCCGGTCCGCGCGAGCGCCGGCGGCGCGGCGTTCGACGAGGCGATGCTGTTCACCCATCGCGGCCTGTCCGGCCCCGCGATTCTGCAAGTCTCCTCCTATTGGAAACCCGGCGAGCCGGTGGAGATCGACCTTCTCGCGGACGCAGACGCGCTCACCGATCTCAAGGAGGCCCGCGCGGCGCACCCCAAGCGCAGCCTCGGCGGCGCGCTGGAAAGCCGGCTCCCGAAGCGGCTTGTCGATCTCTTGTGCGAGAGAGGTGTCGCGCCGGCGGAGGCGCGTCTAGCGGACCTTTCCAACGAGCGGCTGGCGGCGGTCACGCGTGCGCTGAGCGCTTGGCGCCTTAAGCCGACAGGCACCGAAGGCTGGCGCACGGCCGAGGTCACCGCCGGCGGGGTGGATACGGCCGAGCTCTCTTCGAAGACGATGGCGGCCAAACGCGCGCCCGGGCTCTATTTCATAGGCGAGTGCGTCGACGTCACGGGCTGGCTCGGCGGCTATAATTTCCAATGGGCGTGGGCCAGCGCCTTTGCCGCGGCGGAGGCGATGGCGGCTTAGGGCGGTTTCCGACCAAACCGCCCTAAGCCCCATCGGCGAACTGGATCTCCGCCAGCCGCGCATAAAGCCCGCCCTTGGCGACAAGGGCGTCATGGGTTCCTTCTTCCACCGCGCGTCCCTGGTCCATGACCACGATCCGGTCGGCTTTCCTGACGGTCGAGAGCCGGTGGGCGATGGCGAGGGTGGTGCGTCCCTCGGCGGCGGCCTCGAGCGCCTTTTGGACCGAAGCCTCGCTCTCGCTGTCGAGGGCGCTCGTCGCCTCGTCGAGGAGGAGGACCGGGGCGTCGCGGACGAGCGCCCGGGCGAGGGCGATCCGCTGACGCTGGCCGCCGGAGAGCGATCGGCCTTTGCCGCCGAGCTGGGCTTCAAGGCCGCCTTTGGTCTCGAGGAAGCCGAGCGCCTCGGCCTGCCTCGCTGCGGCGCGGACGGCGTCCTCAGATGCGCCCTCTTCGCCGAACGCGATGTTTTCGAGGGCTGTTCCTGTGAACAAGGTCGCTTCCTGGGGGGCGTAGGCGAAGCGGCGGCGCCAATCGGCGGGGTCGCACCCGGTCGCCGGCACGCCGTCGAGCCGGATTTGCCCGGATTGTGGGTCGAACAGTCGAAGCGCCAGGCGGAAGACCGTCGACTTGCCTCCGCCCGAGGGGCCGACCAGCGCTACGAACTCACCGGGCGACACATCGAGGGAGAAGCCCGAAAGTGCAGCGACATCGGCCCCCGCGTCATAGCGGAACTCGACATCCTCGAAACTCAAGGCGCCAGTGACCCGTTCAGGCAAAACCGCCGGCGCGGCGGGCGCTGTGATCTCCGGCTGATTGCTTAATATGTCTGCGGCCCGGTCGGCGGCGCCGGCCGCGCGCATGACATCGCCATAGACCTCCGCCAGCATGCCGAAGCCGGATCCCGCATAGAGCGCATAGAGGACGAGGCTGGTCAGATCGCCGCCGCTCATCGCACCTGTGGCGACCGACCGGGCCCCGAGCCAGAGGACGAACGTGATCCCGCCGAAGAACAGCACAGCCACCATGACGGTCATCCCGGCTCGGGCGCGGTTGCGGCGCATCGCGGCCTCGAAGGTCGCCTCCACCGCCCGAACGAAGGCGGCGAGCCGGCTCTCTTCGCGGCCATAGGCTTGAACCAGCTCCACGGCGTCCAGCGCCTCGGCGGCCTCGGCGCCCGCCTCCGAAAGCCGGGTCTGGGCGCGGTTGGACATGCCGCGGATGATCCGCCCAACGAAGAGGACGGGCAGGATCAGAACCGGCAGCATGACGAGCAGCCCGCCGCCGAGCCGCCAATCGACGACCAGCATCATGGCGAGGGCGCCGACCGTGTTTAGCAAAGTCCGCAGGCCGAGCGACGTGGAGGAGCCTAGGAAGGTCTCGATCAACGATACATCGGCCGTGAGCCGCGAAACCGCCTCGCCCGAGCGCATGCCAGCGTGGAAGCGCGGCGAAAGGCTGAGAAGGTGGGCGTAGAGATCCCGCCGCAAATCGGCCGCCACACGCTCGCCGAACCGGGAGATGCAGTAAAACCGCGCCGCCGAGATCAAGCCGAGCGCAATGGCCGCGATGAAAAGCAGAAAGAAGTTTCGATCGATGCTGTCGAGCATCTGGGCGACGGATCCCGTTCCGCCGAGGCCGTTGTCGACGGCGCGCCCGAAGAGGAGGGGAATGACCAAGGAGACGGCGGTTCCGCAGACGAGGAACGCAAGGGCGAGCCCGACGGTCAACGGGTGGCGGCGGGCATAGGGCCAGAGCATGGAGAGAGAGGTGAGCGACCGGCCCTTCGGCCGTTCAGAGCCCCCGCCCCCTGCGGCCGCGAGCGCGCGCCGGTCGTCTATCGTCTGCTGGCCAACCTCCGCCATGGATGATCCCTCTTGCGCGGCCGCCGACGATCGGTTAGGTCACCGCTTCCCAAATTTCCGCGGGCCTTGTTTGGCGCGCGAAAACCGTATGTAGGACGGACGCGATGAAATCCGAAGGGCATCCTGATTATCACTTCATCACCGTGGTGATGACTGACGGCACGGAGTACCAAACGCGCTCGACCTATGGAAAAGAGGGCGATCGCCTGGTTCTCGACATCGATCCGACGACGCACCCGGC
>CAYYNG010000045.1:0-9617 GCA_964472435.1 uncultured Hyphomonadaceae bacterium
AGAGCACGGCCGCTGTCCCGTTTGCGACGATCTGCACGCCGAAATCGCCCAATTGCGTGATCTGCCCCCTCGTGGCGGGGTGCCGAGCCGCGGCGGGCGGCGACCCCGCCCGATACCCGATCAAGCCCGCAAAACCCCCGAAACCGACGCGGTTCGGCGCGGCGTTTGTTCTCCTGTCAGGCGAGTCGCTTCTGGTCGAGCGGCGGCCCGATCGCGGCCTCCTCGGGGGCATGCTCGGCTTGCCGGGGTCGGCCTGGGCGGAGGCCGCGCCCGGCGAGCGTCTCTCCGCCGCTCCGGTTTCGGCCGACTGGCGGCGGATGGGCGAGGTTCGCCACGTCTTCACCCATTTCGCGCTGCGGCTCGAGGTGTTCGCCGCGAGCGGCGAAGCGGAGGGCGAGTGGCTGCCGGCGGCGCGCATCGGCGACTTGCCGACGGTGTTCGCCAAAGCCGCCCGGCTCGCCCTCGACGATTAGGTCGGAAACCGCCCTAATCGAGGCCCATTTCCGAGCGGTAGCGCCGGCGCAAAAGGTCGATCGGTGCAAGCTGGCCTTTGTCTTCATAGTGCCAGAACGTCCAGCCATTGCAGGCGGGCGCTTGGGTGAGGTAGGCGCCGACGCGGTGGATCGAGCCCGACTGGCCGCCGGTGGTGAGGCTGCCGTCGACCCGGATGCGGGCGGAATGTTTGCGTTTCGGCGAGAACAGTCGGTCGCCGGGGCGCAGCCAGCCGGTTTCGACCAACGCGCCGAACGGCACCCGGGGAAGGGCGCGTTTGCTCTTTTCTGTTTCGAGGGCCGCCGCATCGATCGGCTCGACCAACTTCAACCGCGCCCGGGAGGCGCGGGCGTAGCCGGGGTCGCGCTCGATGCCGAGGAAGCGGCGGCCCAGCGCTTTCGCCGCGGCGGCCGTCGTGCCGGTACCGGAGAACGGGTCGAGCACGAGGTCGCCGGGGTTGGTCGTGGCCAGCAGGACGCGTTTGAGGAGCGCTTCGGGTTTTTGCGTGGGGTGCAGCTTCTTGCCGTCTTCGGCTTTCAGGCGTTCGGCGCCGGTGCAGAGCGGGATCGTCCAATCGGACCGCATTTGCGTGTCGTCGTTGAAGGTCTTGAGCGCGTCGTAATTGAAGGTGGGTTTCGCGTTCTGGGACGTCGCGGCCCAGATCAGTGTTTCGTGGGCGTTTTGGAAGCGCACGCCTTTGAAATTCGGCATCGGATTGGTCTTGCGCCAGATGACGTCGTTTTGGATCCAGAACCCGGTGTCCTGCAGCATCGCGCCGACCCGGAAGATGTTGTGATAAGAGCCGATCACCCAGATCGCGCCGTCGTCTTTCAACAGTCGCCGCGCCGCCTCCAGCCATTGGCAGGTGAAGAGGTCATAGGCGTCGAAACTGTCGAACCGGTCCCAGGCGTCGGTGACCCCGTCCACCGCCGATTGGTCGGGCCGGGTGAGCCCGCCGCCGAGCTGAAGATTATAGGGCGGATCGGCGAAGATCAGGTCCACCGATCCCGCCGGCAGGCGCGACATCGTATCCACCGCGTCGCCTTCGATGATCGTGTTTTCGATGAGATCCATGCCCGAACTCCAAAGGACCGCCCGCCCGCTGCGGGCTCTCCTTCGCCGCGATTTGGTTAGGGGAGTGTTACGATCGTCCCCGGCCGGCGACCCTAGCTCGGAACCCGGCGGCTCGAAAGCCGGCCGGGTCAAAAGCCAAGATCGAGCTGGTCCGTCTTCGGCTGCGGCGGACGGAAAAGATCGGTCCGGAGCGGGGGGCGGCTGACCGATAGGCCGAGGCGCCGCGTCGCCCTGATGAACCGTTGGGCGATGAGCGAGGCATAGACGCCCTTGCCAGTGCGGCGTTCGAACCATTTCGCATCATAGTCGGCTCCGCCGCGCATCTCGCGCAAAAGATTCACCACCTTCGCCGCCCGGTCGGGATAGTGCGCGGCCAGCCATTCATGGAAGAGGTCTTTGATTTCGTAAGGCAGGCGAAGGATCACATAGCCGGCCCCGTCGGCGCCGGCCCCCGCGGCGGCCTCCAAAAGCGCTTCGATCTCCATATCGTTGATGGCGGGGATGATCGGCGCCGTCATCACGGCCACCGGGATCCCGGCCTCGCTCAGCGCTTTGATCGTCTCCAAGCGGCGGGCGGGGGAGGCGGCGCGCGGCTCCATCTTGCGACTGAGTTTCGGATCGAGCGTCGTCATCGAGACCCCGACCCGCGTCAGCCCTTCGGCCGCCATCGGCGCGATCAAGTCGATGTCGCGCTGGATGAGCGCGGATTTCGTAAGCAAGCTCACCGGGTGCCGGCATTCAGCCAAGATCTCCAAAAGCGCGCGGGTGAGCCGGGTCCGCCGCTCGATCGGCTGGAACGCGTCTGTGTTGATCCCGAGCGCGATGGGCCGGGGGCGGTAGCTCGGCCGGGCGAGCGCCCTGCGCAACAGCTCCGGCCCGTTCGGCTTGAAAAAGAGCCGGCTTTCGAAATCGAGCCCGGCTGAGAGGCCCTGATAGGCGTGGGTCGGCCGCGCGAAACAATAGACGCAGCCATGCTCGCACCCTCGATAAGGGTTGACCGACCGGTCGAAGGGAATGTCCGGCGAGCGGTTGAAGGTGATGATCGTTTTCGCCGCCTCGGCCGTCAGCGTCGTCTCAAGCCGGCCGGCGTCTTCCTCGATCGTCTCCCACCCGTCGTCAAAGGCGTGGCGGGTTTCGGGCTCGAACCGGCCGGTTTGGTTCGAAATCGCGCCGCGCCCCGACTGGGTGAGCCGTTCACCGGCTTCAGCGACGTCCTTGACCGTGACCCGGCCGCGGGCGGCGAGTTTTTGCTTCATCCTCATGGTGGAGCAAGGAAGCACAATATCTAGAACAAAAAAAGAACAATATTAGAACAATCCACAACTGCCTGGATGCGGGACCCGCCGAGCGCGGTTCCAGTCCCGCCAATCCGCCGCTTCATCGAGATCGATCAGCGTTTCAAGCGCGGCGATGCGCGAGGCCGGCGGCAGATTGGCGCGCACGTCCGCCATGGCGTGGGGCCCCGACCAACGGACGGGCGCGAATGGGGAGCGCGCGCGCAGGCCCTTGTTCATGCCGAACAGCCAGAACCCGCCATCCCGCGCCGGCCCGAAGACGCCGTCATGGGTTTTGAGCAAGCGAAACGCCGCCCAGAGATGAGACCGCCGGATGTCCGGCGCGTCCGCCCCCAAGAAAAGGACGGGGCCGCGGGGCGCCTCCCTCAGGCCCCGGTCGAGGCGGGCGGTGAGGTCGCCCGGCCCCTGCGAGGCGCGGGGCAGGCGCGCCGGCCACAAACCGCCAAGACCCGCCGGCAGATAGCGGTCGGGCGCGGTGTAGAGCACGGTGCGCCAGCGCGGATCCAGTGCGGCCGCGAGGGTTCGGGAGAAGCCGAAGCGCGCGATGCGTCGGGCTTCGGCTCGGCCCAGGCCCTTGGCGAGGCGGGTTTTCGACAACCCGATCAGCGGGGCTTTGGCGAAGATCAGAACGGTGCGGGGCATTGGGGCGTCAAGTATACGATTTCGCGAGATCCTCGGGATCGGCGCCGAGATAGAAGCGGGTGAGCAGCCAGGCGTTGCGCCAGGCCCGTTTGCGCCAGCCGTCGCGCTCGTATTTCTCGCCGCTGGTTTGCGAGCGGGCGGAGAGAATGGCGAGCCGCCGCTTGCCGATGCGGCGGATGATCTTGACATCCTCCATCAGGGGGACCGGGTCGAAGCCGCCCACCTCGTCATAGAGCCTGCGCGAAATCAGAAGGCCCTGGTCGCCATAGGGCAGGCCCAAATGCCGGGCGCGCCAGTTCGCGCGTTTTTCAAGCCAACGGGCCTCCGACGCTTCGGACCGGTAGGCGAGGGTGAAGGCGGCGGCTTTGCCGGGCGAGGCGCTCATATGCGCTGCGGCCCTGTCCGCCCAATCGGGGGATAGCACGCTGTCGGCATGGAGGAAAAGAAGCCACTCGCCGCGGGCCGCCTCCGCGCCCGTCTTCAATTGGGGTCCGCGGCCTTTGGAGCCGTTGACGAAGGCCGCGCCTGTCGCCTCGGCGATCTCCCCGGTGCGGTCGGCGGACCCGCCGTCGGAGACGATCACCTCGCGCACAAGCCCGCCCTCGACCCCCGGCATAAGCGCCGCGAGGCTCAGCGGCAGGCAGGCTTCGACGTCGAGCGTCGGGATGACGATGGACAGAGGCGCGGGCATGGCCGGCCTTCTACCGTTTTCCCTATGCGGGGCCACCCATTTCCTGAAGCCGCTCTTGGATCAAGAGGAGATCCCGCCAAGCACGGGACTTATCCTGGGGGCGGCGCAGCAGATAGGCGGGGTGGAAGGTCGGGATCAGCAGGGTCTCGAACCCGCTTGGGGTTTGGAACCGGTTCTCTGTGCCGCGCAGGCGCATGATCCCCGTCTCGGCGTGGAGAAGCGATTTCGCCGAGACCCCGCCGGCCGCCAAAATCACCTTAGGCGCGCAAAGCTCCACCATCCGGTCGACGAAGGGGCGGCAGACCGCCAGTTCGTCGGGTTCGGGGTTCCGGTTTCCGGGCGGGCGCCAATAGACGACGTTGGAAATGAAGGCGTTCTCCGCTCGGGAGCGGCCGATGGCGGCGAGCATTTTGTCGAGGAGTTGGCCGGCCTTGCCGACGAAGGGGAGGCCGACCCGGTCCTCTTGCCCGCCCGCGCCTTCGCCGATCACCATCAAGTCCGCGCCCTGAACGCCGTCGAAGACGACGGTTTTGTTCGCGCCGGCCTTCAAGGGGCAGCCCTCGAAGCTTTCGATCGCGGCTTTGAGCTCGTCGAGGCCGGCGGCGGCGGCCGCCATGCGCCAGGCTTCGCCGATCCGTTCTTCAAGGGCCGCCGGCCCGCGCCGTTTCGTGGCCGGCGGCGCGGCGGGCGCGGACGCCGGCGTCTCCGCGGCGGCGCGTTTCAGCGCCTCTAGCGCGCCAGCCTCGCCCGGCGCGCCCATCTCCTCCCACCAGTCGGCGAGGGCGTCCAGGGCGGCTTCCTTTGCGGCATGTGGCGTCACGGCGCTTTGGCTTTCCGACTTTGCGGCGATAGATACCTGTTAATAGGACCGATATAGCACCTCGGGGAACCGAGCTGGGAGACATTGATGGCATTTGACGCGCCCGAACGTGAATCGATGGAATACGATCTCGTGGTTGTCGGCGGCGGCCCGGCGGGCCTTGCGGCCGCGATCCGGTTCAAGCAGCTGGCCGATGCGGCGGGCGAAGATCGGTCGGTGGTCGGTATCGAGAAGGGCTCGGAGGGCGGCGCGGACCTTCTCTCGGGCCTCGTCCTCGCTCCCAAAGCGCTCGACGAGCTGTTCCCCGATTGGCGGACCCGCGACGACCGCCCGCTCGTCACGGAAGTCAAGAAAGACAAATACAAGATCCTCGGGCCGAAGGGCTCCATGGATGTCAGCTGGGCGCCCTATCCGCCCCTGATGTCCAATCATGGCTGCTATTCCGGATCCCTCGCCAATGTCTGCCGCTGGCTGGGCGAGCAAGCTGAAGCGATGGGCGTCGAGATCTATCCGGGCTTTGCGGCGTCCGACATCGTCTATGGCGAAGGGGGCGAGGTGCGCGGCGTCGTCGCCGGCGTCATGGGCCTGTCGGCCGAGGGCGAGAAGAAGCCGGACTTCGAGCCGGGCATGGAGCTCCTCGGCAAATACGTTCTCTTCGGCGAAGGGGCGCGGGGCTCGCTCACCAAGGTCTTGAAAGAGAAGTTCGATCTCGAGGCCGACAGCGACCCGCAGAAATACGGGATCGGCCTCAAAGAGGTCTGGAGCGTGCCGGAGGCGGTGTTCCAAGACGGGCTTGTGCAGCACACGTTCGGCTGGCCTGTGCAGGGGGCCGACGGGGACGGCGGCGGCTTCCACTACCACAACAAGGACAAGGGCGAGCGGATCGTGTCGGTGGGCTATGTCGTCCATCTCAACTACAAGAACCCCTACCTTTCGCCCTATGACGAATTCCAGCGCTACAAGCACCATCCCGATATCGCGCGCTATCTTGAAGGCGGCAAACGGGTCGCCTACGGCGCGCGGGCCATCACCTCCGGCGGCCTGCAGTCCGTGCCGAAACTCGCCTTCCCGGGGGGCGCGCTGATCGGCTGTTCGGCCGGTTTTGTGAACCTGCCTCGGATCAAAGGCACCCACAACGCCATGAAAACCGGAATGATGGGGGCCGAGGCGGCGTTCGAAGCGGTCGTTGCAGGCCGCCAGGGCGATACGCTCCAGGGCTACGAGGCGGCCTATGAGGCGAGTTGGGTGAAGACGGACCTTTCGCTCGTGCGCAACATGAAGCCGCTGATGTCGCGCTTCGGCACCCTTGGCGGGGCGATTCTCGGCGTGCCCGACATGTGGCTGCGCAATCTCTTCGGTTTCGGCTACTTGCCCACCCTCAGCCACAACAAAACCGACGCGGAGGCCCTCAAGCCCGCCGGCGGGTTCAAACCGATCAAATACCCAAAGCCCGACGGCGTCTTGAGCTTCGATAAGCTCACCAACGTCTCGTTCACGAACACCTACCACGCCGAAGACCAGCCGGTGCACCTCAAGGTCGAAGACGATGCGCTGCAGAAAGCCTCGGAGCTCGACGTCTATGCAGGGCCGTCGGCGCGGTATTGCCCGGCCGGCGTTTACGAATGGGTCGAGGAGCCCGGCAAGGAGCCGCGGTTTCAAATCAACTCGCAAAACTGCATCCACTGCAAAACCTGCGACATCAAGGATCCGAACGGGAACATCACCTGGACGACGCCGGAAGGCGGCGGCGGACCGAACTATCCCAATACGTAAAGCCCGCCGCAGCGCGCGCGCCGGCTCCGGTTGTTCGGCCGTCTCCCCTGTAGCATGATCCTCGCGTCAACCGTTCGGAGCCCCTTCATGGTTTTTGCTCGTCTGCGATTCGTCGCCGCGTTCACCGGCGCGCTGCTCGCCGGGGCCTGCGCCGCCCCCCTTGGCGCCGCGCCTGACGCCGCAGGCGGCGGATGGTCGGCGATCGATTTTTCGGACGATCCCTACGGCGTCTCCGATGCGGCGCTTGCGACGGCGGTTCGCGGTCCCGACGGCCAACCCCTCGGCGTCGACGCCTATGACACCGTGGCGGACGCGGTGCGCGCGGGCGACATGGCGGCCTATATCGCCAAGGTCCGGGACGATGAGGACGAGGGTGAGAGCGCGGGCGCGCTGCGCACGGCCGTCCTCTCCATCGATGCGGCGGCCGGAGGCGATGTCGACGCAGCGCGTGCGATCCTCGCCGAGCAGGAGGCGAATGCGGCGACGGACTATATCGACGTTTGGATGCAGGCCCTGTCGGGCGAATTCGACGAAGCCGTCGAGGCTCACCGCGCGGTGTCGGGAAGCCTTCCGGGTCTGACGGCGGATCTTTCGCTCGCCTCGCTGCTCGAAGCCGTCGGCCGCCCCGAGGAGGCGCTCGCCGTCTACGCCTCCCTGACGCCGGGCGAGATCACGGCGCCCGAGCATGATTTCGACCCCCAAGGGATCGTTTTCGGGCACATCCAAACCGTCATCGCGCGGCGAACACTGCTGCTGCGTCGGCTTGGCCGGGTGGAGGATGCGAAGGCGGTCTACACCCAGCTGGCCGAATCCCAGCCCGAGGAGGCCGTTCGCTATGAGGCTGCGCTCGCCTCGCTCGAGGACGGCGAGGGGTTCGACGACGCGCCCTTGACCCCGCGATCGGGCTTTGCGCGCACGCTCGCCGATCTCAGCCTCTCCTTCTACCAGCAGCGCCTCATCATCGCCGCCTCGCGCGGCCAACGGCTGACGGGGTTCGATGTCGCGAAATCGACCCTCGACCAGTTGGCTTTGTTGATCGATCCGGAAAACGAGGATCTTCGGGACGTCGTCATCGGCGGACTTTATCGCGAGGCGCTGTTCGACGGCGCGGCCCATGTCGCGCTCAGCGCGCCCGAACAGACGGCCAACCTTCAAATCACCGCCGCCCGATCGCTCCTCATCCAGGGCGACCGGGAGGGCGCTGTGGAGGCGCTGGAACGCGCGCTCGCGCTGGCCGAGCCGGACGACCGGCTCGATACGCTTTCCCGCGTCGCCGGCCAATTCATCCTGCTCGATGACGACGCGCGCGCCTTCGCCCTTTTGGACGAGGCCCGCATGATTGCGGACAATGACGCCGAAGAGGCCTTCCTCGACGGGCAAACCGCCCAGGCGCACCAGCATTTCGGCGATTTCGATCAAGCGGTCGCGTTCGCCCGCCGCGCCCAGGCGCGGGACGACACCCATGAGCGGCGGATCTACCTCGCCACCGTGCTCGGGGCCGCCGGCGAAACCGACGAGGCCCTGCGCATCCTGCGCACCGAACGCCTCTCCCGGCCGAACGACCCTTACATGCTCAATTCCCTCGGCTACCTCCTCGTCACCGACACGGACCGGTATGTCGAAGCCTACAAAGTGCTGGCCCGGTCGAACGCGCTGGCGCCCAACGACCCCTATATCGCGGACAGCTTCGGCTGGGCCCGCTACCATCTCGGCGATTTCGAGGGCGCGCTCCGCTATATCGAGGCCTCGCGGGACGAAATCGCCCCCCACACCCATTGGGAGATCGACGACCACCTCGGCGACATCTATTGGCGGCTCGGCCGTGAAGACGAGGCGCGGGCGGCGTGGAAGCAGGCGCTGACCACTTATCCGCCACGTCCCACCCGCGCGGCGATCGAGGCGAAGCTCGAAGAGGGACTGACGACGCCGGCTCCGGAGCGCCAGCCTTTGCCGGACCTTTCGATCGAAGACCGAAGCGCGGTCGAACAGCGCGATATCTAAGGTTAAGACGCACTCCGGCGCTTGCCGCCTGAGAAATCGGCTGTTTATAGTTCTGTCATGCTAGTCCGTTTCGGCTCGATCGCGCTTGGCGCGCTCATCGCGTCTTGCGTCGCCTCCCCGCCGCAGACCACGCTCACCCGGGAACAATGGATCGCCCGCCAGCGCGCTGCGAACGCGAACAATTACGGGCATTTCCTCGTTGGACGGTACGCCTCGCTGACGAGCGATCCGGCGACCGCGGCCCAGCGCTACGCCGCCGCCGCGCAATTCGCGCCCGAGGATGTGGTGCTCGGCGAACGGGCGATCTTCTCGGCGCTTTTGGCGGGCGATGTCGAGGCTGCGACGGCGCTCGCCCAGGCGGCCTCCGACGCCGAGGCCGCGCCCTCGTCCCTCGCGCGGCTCACCCTCGGCGCGGCGGCTTTGAGCCAGGGCTCGGCGAGGGAGGCGCTCGCCCTTTTGGACGAGGAGGCGCTCGGCCCGTTCAACGCCATTGTCGGCCGCGGCCTGTCCGCTTGGGCGGTCTATGAGACGCGCGGCCTCGACGCCGCTGCGAACCTCTTGGCTCATCGGATGGATTCGGGCCGCCTGATGGACGGGCTCTCCTATTACACGCTGGCCCTGATCCAGTCGAACGCCGGCGAAGACGCCGCCGCGCTTGCAACCCTTGAGGCCGCCTGGACCGGGGACGTCCGGCTGGCGGTGGTCGCCGAAGCCTATGGCCGCCTGCTCGCAGCCGAGGGCCGGCGCGACGAAGCGCTCAAGCTTGTGCGCGAGTTCCGCGATACGGTCGGGGTCAACCCCGCTGTCGACGCCCTGCGCGCCGAGCTTG
>CAYYNG010000046.1:0-9525 GCA_964472435.1 uncultured Hyphomonadaceae bacterium
AGGATCGCGCCGATCAGGCTTTCGCGATCAGCGATTAAACGGTTGACCCGCGCCGCCCGCCGGTCGCCCTCGATCTCAAGCTGGTGCATTCGCGCGCGGGAGGCGGCCGTCAACGCGGTCTCTGAGCCGGAGAAGAACGCGGACATCGCCAGCAGGCACAATATGCCGAGGCCGGTCCAGAATATGATCATGCCGCGCGGCGCTCCGCCTCGCTTTCGAGGAACGCCGCCACATCGGAAAGGTCGGCGTCCGGTTGGATGAAGGATCGGCCGATCCCGCGGGCCAGGATCAGCGGCACGCGGCCGGCCCGCGCCTTTTTATCCTGGCGCATGTGCTCGACGAGTTCATGGGGGCGATAGGGACCGCCGGCGAGATCTGAAAGCCGGGTGGCGAGCCCGGCTTGGGCAAGCGTCGCCTCGGCGCGGTCGGCGTCGCCTGGCGGACAGAGGCCCGTTCGAGCGGAGTAACGAAAGGCGAGGGCGAGCCCTGCCGCCACCGCCTCTCCGTGGAGGAGCTCGGGGCCATAACCGTTCGCCGCCTCCAGCGCGTGGCCGAAGGTATGGCCAAGGTTAAGAAGCGCCCGCACGCCGCCTTCGCGTTCGTCTAGGGCGACGATCCGCGCCTTCGCCGCGCAGGAGCGGGCCACGGCCTCGGCGAGGGGGCCCGGGGCGAGGGCCATCACCGCCCCGCATGTCTCGGAAAGCCAGTCGAAAAAGGGCGCGTCGTCGATAAGGCCGTATTTCACGATTTCGGCGAACCCGGCCCGTCGCTCCCGGATGGGCAAAGTGGCGAGCACGCCGGTGTCCGCCAGCACCAGGCGCGGCTGATAGAAGGCCCCGATCAAGTTCTTGCCCCGCGGGCTGTTCACGGCGGTTTTGCCGCCTACCGAGCTATCGACTTGGGCGAGCAGCGTCGTCGGGATTTGAACAAAGCCCATCCCCCGTTTCATGAGCGACGCCGCAAGGCCCGCGAGATCGCCGACGACGCCGCCGCCGAGGGCGATTAAAAGATCGTCGCGGTTTGCGCCTTCGACAAAGAGCCACGAGAGCGCCGCGTCCAGCTCGGCCATGGATTTCGTCGCCTCGCCGGGCGCTAGTGCGCGGGTTGAAACGGAAAGCCCGCTGCGCCCGAGACCGGCTTCGAGCGTCGGAAGATGGGCCTTGGCCACCGTCTGGTCCGTCAGCACGAAAACCCGGGCGCGCTTGGCGAGCGGGCCGATCCAGTTGCCCGCGCGGGCGAGGACGCCCGCGCCGATCACGATGTCGTAGCTGCGCGGCCCCAGTGCGACTCGAACGGTTCTCATATCGGCGGCCGCCATCACCCGGCCCGCCACTGCGTTAGCGCGTTGAGGATGCGGCCCACCGTTGCGGCGTGGGGCCCGTCCAGGCTCTCGACCACGATGTCGGCCTCCGAATAGATCGGCGCGCGTTCGGAGAGCAGCCGCGACAGGACGCCCCGCGGATCCGGCGCCTTGAGAAGCGGCCGATGCCCTCGGCGCGAGACGCGCCGCCACAGGGTCTCGAGGTCGGCGTTCAGCCACACGGTGATCGCTCGTTCGCGCAACATCGCCCGCGTGCCGGGGTCGAGATAAGCGCCCCCGCCGGTGGCGAGAACGTGCGGCGGTTCATTCAGCAAGCGTTCGAGCACGCGTTTCTCGCCGCGCCGGAATTCCTGCTCGCCGTGGATCGTAAAAATATCGGCGATGGAGAGGCCGGCGGCTTTTTCGATTTCATGGTCGCTGTCGTGAAAGGGGCGATCCATCGCTTCGGCCAGGCGGCGCCCCACGGTCGACTTTCCAGCGCCCATCAAGCCGACGAGGGCCACGGTCCGGTTTGCGTAGGGCGCCTCATTTTCGCCGGCATCGGCGACCGAATGTGTATCTGCGCCCATTGTCTTCAGCGGCTCCGTAGGCCTAGTCCTATACGCGCGCGCCGCGCCCGGCAATCCGGGCGGCCCGCCGGCGCTGATATAGGAGGGATAGACCGCTTATGCGCAGAGGCCTTTTGATTTTTCTCGGCGCCGTTGTTCTGGTCGGCGGCGCCGCTGTCTACTTCGCAAGCCAAGCCGGGGCCGGCAAACCCGAGGCGCGAGAGGTGCGCCAGGAGATCGAGAATGCGTTTTAAGCGAGCCATCGTTTCGGCGCTTGCTGCGGTGTCTCTCGGCGGGGCTGCGACGGCGCAGGTCGAGGTCGGCGGGCTTGAGGCGCTGGACCCCTGGGGCCTTGGCTTCTTGACCGGGTCGGAGGCGCCCCTGCCGGCGGACCTTTGGAAAGCCTCGCAGGCTGCGGCGCTCCTGCCCCTCATGGATCAAGCCCGCACGCGCGCGCTGACGCCCGCAGAACGCCTTCTTCTGCGGCGGGTGGTTCTCTCGCCCGGCGAGCGGCCGGAGGGCGAGGGCGCGGACGAGCTGCTCTTCGCCCGGGCCCGATTGATGTACGATCTCGGCGAAGCGGCGGCCGCAGCCGACTTGATGGCGCAGCTGCCGGAAAGCGAAGAAGGGGGCTTCGCCGCCGAGGAGGTGGCGGCCGATCTACAGCTGGCGCTGGGGAACGAGGCGTCGGCGTGCGCCAGCGTGCTGGAGGAGCCGCGGCCCGGCGGGTTCTGGCTGCGGCTTCGGGCCGTCTGCCTCGCCCTTGCGGACAATACCGCCGGCGCAGAGCTCGCCGTCGAGCTGGCCCAGACGGAAGGGGTCGACGATCCCTGGCTTTGGTCCGCCGTCTTCGCCGCCTCGGGCGAGCTCGGCGACCCGCCCGAGGCCCGGTTCGACAGCGGTCTTCATCTTGCGATCTCCGAGAAGGCCGGGCTTGCGCCGCCCACGGACGCGATCAGCGCCTCGGCGCCCCACCTCGCCGCCGCGATGGCCCGGCGCGACACCCTGCCGCCCGACCTGCGGGTGCAGGCCGCCGGCATCGCCGCCGAATCCGGTTTGATCTCGCCCGACGAGCACCGCGAAGCTTACGACGCGCTTTTTTCGCTTCCGGAGTTCGAAGCGGGCGCGGCGATCGAGCTCGCCTTGACCTCAGGCGCCTACGCCGAAGAGGGCGCGGATCTCCACGTCAATTATCTCGCCGAAGCGCTCTATTCCGCCCAGGGCGGCCCGGCGCGTTTCGCCGCCGTGTCGCGGCTGCTGATCGACGACATTCGAGAGCTTGATGCGAATGCGACCACGGCCCGCCCCGCGCTCTCCTTCGCCCGCGCCGGGCTTGCGGCGGGCGACCTCGGCGAAGCGCTGCGGTGGACCGCGCTCGCCGCCGAGCCCCCGCTGGACGAGGAGTTCGCCGATCCGCTGGATCCCTTTGAAGCCGCTTGGGTCGAGGGGCTCGCCCTTCTCCTCGGCGGCGACGGAGATACCGCCGCCCTTGCCGCCGCGCTGCTCGAGACCAGCGAGGATGCAGGCCGCCGGGCGGCGGCGGGCCGGCTGTTCGGGCTTTGGACGGCGATGGAGATCACGCCGCCGGCGGCTGCGCGATCGTTCATGTCGACCCTGCTCGGCGAGCCGCGCGATCGGGTGGAGCCGACGGCCCTCGTTGCAATCGAAGCGGCGGCCCAGGCGAGCGCGGCGGGCGAGGCGATCCTGCAGATCGTGAGCCTCACCAATGGCGACCCGACCCAGCTCGAGATCGACGACCTCGCCGCGATGATCGCCGCGCTCCGCCGCGTCGGGGCCGAGGACGCCGCCCGCGTCTTGGCGGCTGAAGCCAGCGGATACTGGAAATCCGCGCTCTAGCGGGCCGCCCGCCCGCCTTCGGGTAACGGGTCTGAAACCCCGCCATGGCACCTCCCCCGCTATGGGGACGTCCACCGACAGCCGGCGCATCGAAGCCTTCTTGGAGATGATGAGCGCCGAGCGCGGCGCCTCGGTCCACACGCTCGACGCATATCGCCGCGACCTGGGCGACGCGTCCGCGTTTCTCGCCGGCGCGCTCGCCGAGGCGGACGGGGTGGCGCTCGCCGGCTATCTGCGCGATCTTGCGAACCGGGGCCTCGCCCCTGCGACGTCCGCAAGGCGTCTCTCTGCGCTCAAGCGCTTCTATCGATTCCTCTTCGAAGACGGTGTGCGCCGCGACGACCCGACCGCGCAGCTCGACGGTCCCAAGCCGGTCCGCGCGGCGCCGGATGTTTTGAGCCGCGACGAAGTGGTCCGCCTGATCGAGGCGTGCGGCGAAGACCGCCGGCTCCTTTGCCTCGTCGAGCTTCTTTACGGCGCGGGGCTTCGAGTGAGCGAACTTTGCACGCTCGAACTCGGCGCCCTGCCGCGCCGCCGCGGCGGGCGTTGGGAGACCGAGGCGATCATCGTGCGCGGCAAGCGCGGGCGGGACCGGCTCTGCCCGCTCGGCGCGCCGGCGCTCGATGCGCTCGCCGCTTGGCTCGAGGTCCGCGAGGCGAGCCTGCCTAAGGGCCTGGCGCGAGCGCGGGCGGAACGGTTCGTCTTCCCCTCCCGCGGCAAGGACGGACACCTGACCCGCCGCCGGCTCGGCCAAATGCTGGAAGACCTCGCCGCGGCCGTCGGCCTTGCGCCGGACCGGGTCCATCCCCACGCCCTGCGCCATGCCTACGCGACGCATCTCCTCCAGGGCGGCGCCGATCTGCGCGCGGTCCAGACCTTGCTCGGCCACGCGGACATTTCGACCACCCAGATCTACACCCATGTGCTAACCGACGAGCTCGCCGAGCTCTTGGAGGCCGCCCACCCGCTGGCCCGAGGATGAGCGGCGCCATTTGACCGGCCCGGCCCGCCCGCCTAATCCTCGCGGCGACCGATCGACGGAGACGCCGCTATGCCCGCCCGCCCGCAGCGCCAGATCTTCCAGCCCCACGCCGCCGGCGCGCCGCACCCGCTGCGCGAATTGCCCATCCGGCTCGAACGGATGATCCATTTCGTACCGCCCCATAATGAGAAGGTGCGCGGCAAGACGCCGGACATGGCGAAGGGCGTGGATGTGATCCTCGCCAATCTGGAGGATGCGATCCCGGCCGACGCGAAAGAGGCCGCCCGCGCCGGCGCGGTCGAGATGGCCGCCATGGCGGACTGGATGGGCCTTGGCACGGGATTTTGGAGCCGGGTGAACCCGCTCAACTCGCCCTGGTTCCTGGATGATGTCACCGAGCTTGTCCTCAAAGCCGGCCGGCAGCTCGACGTTCTGATGATCCCCAAGGTCGAGGGGCCGTTCGACATTCACTATGTCGACCAACTGCTCGCCCAGCTTGAAGCCAAGGCGGAGCTTGAGCGGCCGATCCTGCTGCACGCGATTTTAGAGACCGCCGAGGGCGTCGCCCGGGTCGAGGAGATTGCGCTCGCAAGCCCCCGCATGCAGGGCATCTCGCTCGGCCCCGCGGACCTTGCAGCGTCGCGCAAGATGAAAACCACTCGCGTCGGCGGCGGCCACCCGTTCTACAAGGTCATTGAAGATCCGCGCGAGGACGACGGCCCCCGCGTCTCCGCTCAGCAGGACCCCTGGCATTACACCGTCGCCCGCATGGTCGACGCCTGCGGCATGGCCGGCATCAAACCGTTCTACGGCCCGTTCGGCGACATCGCCGACCTCGAAGCTTGCGAGCAACAATTCCGGAACGCGTTTCTCCTCGGCTGCGTCGGCACGTGGACCCTGCACCCCGGCCAGATCGATGTCGCCAAACGCGTTTTCAGCCCGGACCCGGACGAGGTGAAGCTCGCCCGCCGCATTCTGGACGTCATCCCAGACGGACGCGGCGTCGCCATGCTGGACGGCAAAATGCAGGACGACGCCACCTGGAAACAGGCCAAGGTGATAAACGACCTCGCCGAACTTGTCGCGAAGAAGGATCCTGATCTGGCGGCGGCCTACGCGGCGGGCTAACCTCGCGTTCCAATCGGAGGGAGGATCGCCGATGCGGTGGATGGTCGGATGTGTGGCCCTTATGGCGGCTGGTTGTGCGAGCGGCGCGCCCCCGCCGGCCCCGGTTGAAGAAGCCCGCGCCACGCCGCCTGCCGGCCCTGAAATCCGTATCGGCCAATGCAGCCGAGCGTCTGGCCCTCCGGCCCCGATCACTTATCCAGAAGGCTGGGATGAGCGCCTTGCGGAATCCTTTATTCTGATCCCCACGGGCGACGAGCTCTTGGGCGGTCCGGGCGAGGTGGTGCGGGACCGGAACGTCGCGCCCTTAACCTTGCCGAGGCCCGAGCGGCCTGGGGATCCGGCCCTCGCGCGGGTGGAAGCGGTTTGCGACATCCTGCTCGACACGACCCCCGCGGGCGAGCCGATCGACCTCTGGGCCGCGTGCTCCCGCCCAGGCTTCGAAGCGGCGGCTGAAGCCTCTATGGCGAAGGCCCGCTTCGCGCCGCGCATGGTCGACGGCGCGCCGATCGGCCGGAAGGGCGTTCTCTACACGATGCTGTTCTGCCTCGGCCGGGCCGGCTAGGGCGTCGTCCGAGCCAAGCGGTGCGACTTGGTCGGCGAACGCCCTAGAAGCGATAGGCGAGGCCGACGCGCAACACGGGATAGAACCGAAAGGCGTCGATGTCGTCCTCCAGCTCCTCGACCTCGACCGCGAGGGCGTCGAGGAGTTCCTCGCTTTCCGACAAGAGGCCGTCCGCGGAGATCAGCGTCACCTCCGGGGCGCCCGTGAAGCCGACGCCGGCGAGGACGGAGAATCCGAGCCGCCCCGATCCGGTGAGCGCGTTGTCGAACCCGACGCCTGCGAAGGGCGCGGCCGTGCGGCCCGAAACCTCGCCCGTTAGCACGCCCACTTCGTCCGGGGTGAACACTTCGCCGCCGATTTCAATCTCATCTGCGGCTTGCGCGACGAGATCGATCGTGTCGGCGCCGATGATCACCCCGCCCGAGACCAGGAAGCCGTTTCGGAAGGGATGGATATCGCCGGTGACGAAGCCGTTGGAGAGCCGGAAATCGGCGTCGTAGTCAATGTCGTCAAACTCGGCCGAGACGCCGATGTCGGCCCAATGGCCGCCGCCCCTGAGGACGAAAAAGTCGTTCGCTTTGACCTGGACATCGCCGCCGACGCCCACGGTTCCAGCATAAACGCCAAGGGCGACGCGGTCGCTAAACCCTTGTTGCGCCGTAGCCGCGCCGGAGAGCCCCGCCGCTATGGCGGCCGCGCTCATCATTTTCCATGTCCGCTTCATCGCCCTCGCCCTCGCCCTCGCCCTCGTTTGCCATCGCTCCCGACGCGCAATGTGCGTGGTCCAGGTGAAGAGGCGCTAAACAAACCGCGGCGATTTCAGGGCGGCGCGCGCCCCCAAGGCGGACGGATTAAGCTTTCCCCAAGGCTTGGCGCATACCGTGCGTGCCATGACCGACCGTATCGATCTGACCGCGCCTGTCGGTTTATCGCAGGAGCGAACGACCTGGACGATTACGACGTTTGTCGTCGCATTTATTCGAAGCTGGAGAGTCCGTTTTCGGCAGAGGGCAGTTCGCCAGTCCGTTTATGTGTTATCGGCTTTAGGTCTTGGTGTAGGTCTAGTCCTCGCTCTCCAGAACCTTCCGGCAGAGGTCGAGCTTCGCCACTGGCAACCGCTCGCCTTCGTTTTCGCGATCGGCGCTCCGGCCGGTGTTCTCGTCGCGGCGTCGGAGTTTAGGCTAAGCGCGGAAGCAGCCGGTGTTCATATTAGCTGGCTTCAAGCCATTCGAGTCTCAATCCTATCAGGAGCGGCCGAAGCGCTGCCCGGACCCGGCGGCGCGATGGTTCGGGTGGCCGCGCTGGCGGATAATGGCGTGAAACTGACGAAAAGCGGCGCGGTTGTTGCGGCGGTCGGCGTTCAACGTGTTGCTCTAGTGCTATCATATGCGGGGGTATGCTTCTACGGGTTAGAACAGATCTGGCTCGGTTTCGCCATGGCCGGGGTCGGTATTGGGGCCCTGATAGGGTCGGTGATCTGGCTACGAGCGTTAGGGTGCCGAGCCGTTCAAGTACTTGCTTTTGCGACGGCGAAAGCCGTCGGGCTGGCTGTGACCATCGTCCGAATGTGGTGGCTATTTGCTGCGTTCGGGCTGTATCTAAGTTTTGCTGAGGCTTCTGTTTTTGTCGTTGTTCCTGCCGCCGCTTCCCTCGCGGTCGTAGTGCCTGCTGGGCTCGGGGTCGCGGAAGCGGCGACGGCGACAGTGGCGGCGGTAATCGCATTGCCCGCGTCGGCCGGTTTCGTCGCTGCCGCTGTGGGGCGCGTAGCCCATCTCGCATTTTTGTTTCCCGCTGCGCTGATTGTATCGCTCACATCAAATGGTGGCGCGCCGAAGCTGAAGGATGACCAAACATGATCACAGCGCCGACATTCTGGTGGGACGGGCGCCGCAACGTCAGCGGCGGCTTAACGCATTATCTTCGCCCGAAGTTCGGGCGGCGCAATTTCGGCGATCGGCTAACCGAGCACCTTTTTCCAGATTATGGTCTGGACGTCGTTTGGGCGAGGCCGGTCAAGGCGCAGCTCTGCGGAATCGGCAGCATACTGCAGCATCTACCGGCGGACAGCCGGGCGATTATCTTAGGATCGGGATTTCAGTCGGAGTTCCATGGACTGCGAACAGCAGGCCTTACTGCGTTCGCGGTTCGTGGCCGCCTTTCCGAGAATCTGCTGGGGCTTCGGAGTGGCGAAACCGTGCTAGGCGATCCTGGCCTGCTGATCGAGCCTGCCGGCGACGTTCCTGAGACGTTTACGGTGGGTCTGACGCCCCACTACGTCGACAAACGCGACGCGCGTATCGCGCACCTTGTTCAGCGCCACTGCGGACGAGTGAAGCTTATCGATATCGAGCAAAAGACCGTCGAAGGTGCGATAAGAGACTTCCATAGTTGCGAAGTAATATTGTCTTCGTCTCTGCACGGCATCATTGCGGCCTGGGCCCTTGGCAAGCCGGCGGGATGGATCGAGCTTAGCAAGGCGGTCAAGGGGAGCGGTTTCAAGTTTCGGGACGCGTATTCGGCTTTTGATCTCGAGGCCTCGCCGAGATTTCTAACGGGCGAAGAGAGCCTGTCTGATTTGTGCAAACTCGCGTCGCCGCCGCCTGCTGGGATAGACGAGCGTCGAGCAGCCTTGGCCGACGCGCTGCGGCGCGCCGTCGACGCTTTGCAGACGCCGGTAGCGGCCTAGGAGGTCTCCCGTCCGGCCTTCTCGGCGAGACCTGAGATCCCTTGGCGGCCAGCGAGCGCTTCGGCGACCGCGTCCAAGCTGACGCCGCGGGAGCGAAGGCCCACGAGCGCGTGATAGAGGAGGTCGGCGGCCTCGGCCGCGCCTTCAGCCTCGCCTTGGGCGGTGATGGCGAGGGCGAGCTCTCCGGCCTCTTCGACGATTTTTTTCCCGCATTCGAGGGGGCCGGCGGCGAGGAGTTTGGCGGTGTAGGACGCGGATGGATCGGCGCCGGCGCGCGCATCGATCGTTTCGGCGAGGTGGGCGAGGACATCGCCGAGCGCTGAAGCCGAGCCGAGTGGATTGTCGGACATTTGATGTCTCCCTAAACCGGCCGGACCGGCGCGCCGGCGGCGGAAAGGGCGGCGCGGGCCTGAGCGAGCGTCGCTTCGCCGAAATGGAAGA
>CAYYNG010000047.1:0-9409 GCA_964472435.1 uncultured Hyphomonadaceae bacterium
CCAGTCGACCGTCTTCCGCGTGGACTGGGCCTATAACCTTGTTGAAGAAGACGCTGTCTCCGCCCGCGCGGGATATGAGCATTTCCCCGATGATGAACGGGAGGGCGGGAATGACATCTTCCTCGTCGCCCAGTGGTTCCCGCGGATGATCGCCTATTCGGACTACGAAGGCTGGCACAATAAGGAGTTCTTGGGCCGCGGCGAGTTCACGTTGGAGTTCGGCGACTATGAGGTCCAAATCACGGTGCCGAACGACCACATCGTCTCCTCCACCGGCGTCTTGCAGAACGCTCGGCAAGTGCTGACGCCCACCCAGCGCCAACGACTCGCCGAAGCGCGCGACGCCGACAGCCCTGTCTTCGTGGTCACGCCCGATGAGGCGCTGGAGAACGAGCGCTCAAATCCCACTGGCACGAAGACCTGGAACTTCTCGGCTCAAAATGTTCGGGATTTCGCCTGGGCCTCCTCCCGCAAGTTCGCCTGGGACGCCCAAGGCCATAAACAGCCGGGCGCCGAGCATGAAACCGTCATGGCCATGTCGTTCTGGCCCAAGGAGGGCGGCGAGCTTTGGCGGAAGTACTCGACCGCTTCCGTCGTCCACACGATGGAAGTCTATTCCCGGTTCTCGTTCGATTATCCCTACCCCACCGCCCAGTCGGTGAATGGGCCGGTCGGAGGGATGGAATATCCGATGATCACGTTCAACGGCCCGCGCACGACGCTGCAAGATGACGGCTCCCGTACGTACACGATGGCCGAGAAGGTTTTCCTCGTCGGCGTCGTGATCCACGAGACCGGCCACATCTATTTCCCGATGACGGTGAACTCCGACGAGCGCCAATGGACCTGGATGGATGAGGGCTTGAACTCCTTCCTCGACAGCGTCGCCGGCTACGAGTGGGACCCCGACATGCCGTGGAGCCGGTCCCTGCCCCGTGACATGGTCGAGTATATGCTGTCCGAAGACCAAGTGCCGATTATGACGCATTCGGACTCCGTGCTGCAATTGGGGCCGAACGCTTATGGCAAGCCATCCGCCGCCCTGCATGTGCTTCGCGAGACCATTCTCGGGCGCGAGCTCTTCGACTTCGCCTTTCGCGAATATTCCCGCCGCTGGCGGTTCAAACGCCCCACTCCGTCGGACTTTTTCCGCACCATGGAAGAGGCCTCGGGGGTTGATCTGGACTGGTTCTGGCGGGGGTGGTTCTACACGACCGACCATGTGGATATCAGCCTCGACCGGGTCTATGCGCTGCGGCTCGACACGCTGAACCCGGATGTGGATTTCGATCGCCGCCGCCGGGAAGACGCCGACAAGCCCGAACGGGTCGGGGTCCAGCGCGATGCGGAGAGCGGCGTGCCGATCTGGGTCGAAAACAACCCCGACGTCACAGATTTCTATGACGAGAACGACATCTACACCCCCACAAACGTCGACCGGAACGCCTACAACGCCTAACTCGCAGAGCTGGAAGATTGGGAACGCCTCGCGCTGGAACGCGCAGTCGCCGAAGACAAAGCCTACTTTATTTTGGAGTTCTCCAACATTGGCGGGCTGGTGATGCCGATCCTCCTACAGATCGATTTCGCCGATGGCGGCCAGGACAGGATCCACATCCCCGCCGAGATCTGGCGGCGCAACCCGCACCAGGTCCGGAAGCTTCTTGTCTATGATCATGGAACAGAGATCACGCAGATCGTTGTCGACCCGAACTGGGAAACGGGCGATGCGGATGTGGAAAACAATCACTATCCGCGCCGGATCATCCCCTCGCGCATCGAGGCCTTCAAATTCGAGCGCGAGCCGGCCTTCGTCCGCAAGGACATTATGAACGATATCCGCCAACCGCTCGAGCCGTCGCCGGGTGAATCGGAGGCCGAAGAAGAGTGATCCGTCCCGTCTGTCTCGCCATCGCCATTCTGACAGCTGCATTTTCCGGGGCCGCTTCGGCCCACCAACAAAAGGCGGCGCTAACGGAGATCCTCTTCAATCCCCGAACAAGAAACATCGAGGTGGCGCATCGATTTGTGCTGCACGACGCGGAACATGCAGCGCGGGCGACGCTGGATCTCGACGGCGACCTCTACGCCTCTCGTGAGACCCAAGCGGCGTTCGCGGCTTACGTGGCCGAGCGATTTGTCCTGTCGACGCCAGCCGGCGCGCGGTTGCCGCTCACCCTTCTCGGCGCTGAGATAGATGGCGGATACATCTGGGTCTATCAGGAGGCGCCCGCGCCCGTGGGCCTCGGCGCGCTCGCGGTGCGTCATGGCGCGCTGCGCGATGTCTGGCCCGAGCAAGTCAATCGGGTGAATATCAAGCAGGGTGACGAGGTGACGACCTTAGTTTTCACCGGCGGAGCGGGCGAGCTTACAGCCGTTCTGGGCGATCGATAGGGCCGCAACGTCCAAGGCTCTCGGAAACCTGATCGACCCGCAAGCTGACTCTGATCGACAAAAACGGTCTGCGAGTGAACGTCTCGCGGCGTTCATAGCGGAGGGCCAACATGTGCGATGAAACCACCGAAGGCGAATGAAGAGCCTATCTCAAGAAAAAGGCCGTCACGCGGCGCGATCGGAGCGAAGCCGATCCATTACGATGGTCCCAAGCGCGCCGAAGCGTTTCATCGATTTCTTCAAGAAGCGCAAAGCCGCTGATTTATCTCGGGTTTTGGTGGCGTAGCTTTCCGGCGCTTCGCCTTCATGATCAACGGCGCGCCACAGGTAATGCTGCACGCAATTGATCTTTACAAACACCTCATCGAGATGCCACCGCTATTGCGGGACCTGGCGCATGAAGCTAGCGCGTGGCTGTCTTATCCGCCGCGCGAAGATCAGGCCAAACCGGTCGCCCCACAGAGCCGGACGCTTTCATGGCAAACGTCGATGCCGCGCTCGCGGAGTAGGTCTTCGACATTCCGGAGCGACAATGGAAATCGAACGTACATCATCTCAGCAAGCTGGATGACCTCAGGCGCTGTCTTGACGTAACGGAACGGGGATTTAGCCATCCCGCTACCCTAGCCAGGCCGGATTAAGCGCCAGTTCCGCGGACAATGCCGTCGGCGCTATTTTGATGCGCTTGGATTTTCGCTGAGATCGCAAGACTACGTGGCGGAGAGGAAGGGATTCGAACCCTCGATACGCGTCAACGTATACGCCCTTAGCAGGGGCGCGCCTTCAGCCACTCGGCCACCTCTCCGCGAGGCCGAAACCCCTATCGCCGCCGCCCGGCCGGCGCAAGCCCCGCCCGCTCCAGCGCCGGGGGTTCGCCATTAACGACAGATTGAGCGTCCTTGGAATAAATGCTGCAGGGCTGGGCCTTGATGTGCTGCAGACGCCGCGGCATATAGCGGGCGTTGCAGCGCAGCAGCGTCCTTTAAATGGGCAGACGCAGATCCCATCTCGAAAGCAGTTGGCTCAAAACAAACCTTTAGATCGCGCGAATTGGGGCGTTTCATGCTGTTGAACATGCTGAAAGCGAAACTTCATTCTGGCACAGTCACCCAGTGCGACCTGCATTATGAAGGCTCCGTCTCGATCGACCAGGATCTCCTGGACGCCTCGGGCATCCTGCCCCACGAACGGGTCGACATTTGGAACGTCACCAATGGCGCGCGGATTGCGACCTATGCGCTCGAGGCCCCTCGGGGTTCGAAAACAATCGGCGTCAACGGCGCGGCCGCGCGCCATTTCGCCGTGGGTGATACGGTCATCATCGCCGCGTTCGCAAGCGTCGAAGCTGAGAAGGCGCGGCAACACGCACCGACCGTGGTGCTTCTCGAACCCGGCAACAAGATCAAGCAACAAAGCTAAGGCGCTTTCCGGTCGCCGGGGGCAAAAGACCCATTGCCCGCGGGTCCGGGCCGCGGCAAGTTGCGCGCCGGCTGGGCCCGTAGCTCAATGGTTAGAGCGGACCGCTCATAACGGTTTGGTTGGGGGTTCGAGTCCCTCCGGGCCTACCATCTTCTTTCGGGCGAAGCCGCCCGAAGAGTGACCGTGGGAGGTCCGGCTCAAGACGTTCGCCTGCGGCGCTCCGCGCGCTAAACCCCCCCGCCGCGCTCGAACGCTTTGGCCTTTCTAAGGCGCATTTGCACATTCTCGAAGACACCGTCGTTCGCCGCAAGAATATCGCCCGTGGCCAAAACATCGCCGCCATCGATTTCGTCGACCTGGCCGCCGGCTTCACGGACAAGAACAATACCAGCGGCGATATCCCACGGTTTAAGCCCTCGCTCCCAAAACGCGTCGAACCTGGCGGCGGCGACATAAGCAAGATCGAGCGCCGCCGACCCATAGCGACGAATACCGGCGCAAGCGGGTGTCATGGCCGCAAGTTCGCCCCAAAACATCTGGTGGGCCTCTTCGGCTTTGCCGTGCCAGGGCGTGCCCGTGGCGACGACGCTTTCTGCGAGCCGCCGACGCGCCGACACTCGGAGCTTGCGCTGTTCAAGCCATGCCCCGCGGCCCGTCTCGGCCCAGAAAATCTCATTCTTGGCGACGTCGTAGACGACGCCGCAGAAGAGCTTGCCTTCGCGCTCGAGCGCGATCGAAACGGCGAAATGCGGTTGGCCGTGGAGAAAGTTCAGCGTGCCGTCGAGGGGGTCGACGATGAAGCGATTGGACTTGTCCGTGCCGGCGACCTCGCCGCGCTCTTCCATTAGAAACCCGTATCCCGGCCGGGCCTTCGACAGCTGATCGTAGATGATCTCCTCGGCGCGGTGGTCGGCATTGGATACGAAATCGGCCGGCCCCTTTTTGGAGACCTGCAAATGCTCGACTTCATTGAAGTCCCGCGCTAGCGAGCCGCCGGCGGCGCGCGCCGCCTTGATCATAACGCTGCCGACAGCGGAGGGACGGGACACGGGATGCGGCCTAGTCGGCGCGACGCAGGTAGGTCGAATCGGCCGTCTGCACGACAATCCTCTCGCCGACCCCGACAAAGGGCGGCACCATGACCCGAACGCCGTTATCGCAAACCGCCGGCTTGAAACTGTTCGCCGCCGTCTGCCCCTTCACCACCGGTTCGGTCTCTTGGATCTCCAAGATCACCTGCTCCGGCAGAGACACCCCGATCGGGGTCTCATTGTAAAACTCGATCAAGACCACCATCCCGTCCTGCAGATAGGCGCCTTGGTCGCCCACGAAGTCGCGCTGCAGCTGGATCTGCTCGAACGTGTCCTGATCCATGAAGGTGAAGGCGTCGTCGTCGGCGAACAGGAATTGGTGATCCTTCTGTTCAAGCCGGACGCGCTCGACGGTCTCAGAAGACCGGAAACGCTCGTTCAACTTCGATCCGTTGATCAGGTTGCGCAATTCGACCTGGTTGAACGCTCCGCCCTTGCCCGGCTTTACGGAATTGGTCTTCACCGCCCGCCAAACACTGCCCTGATGTTCGATCACCGTACCGGGTTTGATTTCGTTTCCATTGATTTTGACCATGGTGGGGCGGGCCTTCGCGACTGGGACTGCTCCGGGCGGTTACCGGGGGCCGGAGATGCGGTCAAGCCGGCGGCTCGGCGGCAGCTGCGTCGAAGACTGCGATAAAAGCCGCACCCGCAGCAGCCGGCCCCTCCGGATGTCCCCAGACGCCCGCCGAAACCGCCAGAAAGTCCGCCCCCGCCTCGACCAGCGCCGGGGCCCTCTCCGCCGTAATCCCGCCGATGGCGACGCAGGGCAGCTCCATCAGCGCTTGCCACCAGGTCAGAATCTCCGGTTGAGCGCGCACGATCGGGTCTTTGGTGTCGGTCGGAAAAAAGGCGCCAAAGGCGACATAGTCAGCGCCCGCCTCCCCCGCCTCCATGGCGAGGTGGCGGCTTGCGTGGCACGTCGCCCCGATAATCGCATCGGGCCCGAGGCGAACCCGCGCGTCTGCCACATCACCATCCGATTGGCCAAGATGCACGCCGTCGGCGGCCAAAGCCTCGGCGAGTTCGAGACTGTCATTGATGATCAGCGCGATGTTCCGTTCGGTGCAAATGGGACGCGCGACGTCGGCGGCGGCCCGCATGGCGTCGAGGTCGGGCGCGGCGCCGCTGGATTGTTTGAGCCGGATCTGAAGCGCTGCGATATCGCCTGCCGCCGCCGCCCGCGCGAAGCGTGCGCCGAACGCCGAAAGATCCTCGACCCGCGGCGGCGTGATGAGATAGAGCCGAGTGCGCGTGCGGGCAGACGCCTCGCTCACCGCCTCGCCACCCTTCTCAGAAAGGCGGGAAACGTAGCCGGCCCCGCGCCCGCGCGGGCCGGCCGCGACACGAGCTCGCCGTGGAAATTGGAGCGCGCGCCACCGAGCGAGCCGTTTGCACAGTCCGCACGAAACGGGCGTTCGACGGAGCGGATCACGATCCCTGAGACTTCGGGCGCGACATTCGCATCGCACCGCTCGCTATTGGGCCGCATCTCCAGCATGGCTTCTTTGGCCGCCCCGCGCTATCCCGCTTTCGAGGCGGCATAGATATCGTCGATGGCCGCTGCGAGCGCGACATTGAATTCCTCATCGGTCTGTTGAGCAGAAAGCCCCTCTGTCAGCGCCCGGGAGAAACTGGCGATGACGCCCGTGTTCCGCGCGAGCTTCGCGTTCGCTTCGTCGCGATTATAACCGCCCGACAGCGCCACAACGCGCAAAACCCGGGGGTGTTCGACCAAAAGTTTATAAAGGTTCGCCTCATCCGGCAGGGTCAACTTCAGCATGACTTGACGATCGCCCGGCAAGGCGTTGAGATGTTTAAGGATCTCGTCGCGGAGCAGCGCCTCGGCGTCCGCTTTGTCAGGGATCGAGATCGTCACCTCAGGCTCGATGATCGGAACGAGACCGTGGCCTAGGATCTGACGGCCGATTTCAAACTGTTGAGCAACGTTCGCAGCGATGCCGCCAGGGTTCGCCGCATCGATCACCGAGCGCATTTTCGTGCCGAAGATCCCCTTGGCCACGGCGCGTTCAAGCAGCGCGTCAAGATCCGGCATCGGCTTCATCAGCCGCACGCCGTTCTCGGGGTCGGCGAGCCCCTTGTCGACCTTCAGAAACGGTGCGACGCCGCGATGCTCCCACAGAAACCGAGCGGTCGGGACGCCGTCGATCTCGCCGTCCATCGTGCGCTCGAACAGGATGGCTCCGATGACCTTCTCCCCTGAAAACGCCGGGGAAGTGATGATCCGCGCCCGCATCGCGTGGATAAGGCCGAACATCTCGTCGTCGGTCGACCAACCGGCCTCGCTCAAACCGTAGAGTTTCAGCGCCTTAGGGGTCGATCCGCCCGATTGGTCCAGCGCGGCGATAAATCCGTCGCTTCCGCCGATTTGCTCCAGCATGCGCGCGTCGGTCATGACCGCGATCCCCTCTCTCGTCCAAGTTAAATTCGCAGCGCTTCCACACCCGGCAACGCTTTGCCTTCCATCCATTCAAGAAATGCGCCGCCGGCCGTCGATACGAAAGTCAAATCGGCTGCGACGCCCGCATGATTGAGCGCCGCCACCGTGTCGCCGCCGCCCGCGACGGCGATTAATGCGCCGGACGCCGCCCGCGCCGCCGCCGCTTTCGCCGCCGCAACCGTGGCGGCGTCGAAGGGCGTCAGCTCGAACGCCCCGAGCGGGCCGTTCCAAACCAGCGTCTTGGCCGCATCCATCGCCGTCGCTAGAAGCGCAACTGTTTGGGGGCCTGCGTCCAGGATCATCTCATCGTCGGCGATCTCGTCGAGCCCGCAGATGCGATGGGGCGCATTCGCCGCAAAGGCTTTCGCCGCCACCACGTCCCGCGGCAAGAGGATATCGCAGCCGCAGGCGCGCGCGTTCCGTTCGATCTTCTGCGCCGTGTCGGCGAGATCGTGTTCGCAGAGCGAGGCGCCAACGGAATGGCCGCGGGCGGCGAGAAACGTGTTGGCCATCCCGCCCCCGATCGCGATCGCGTCGACTTTCGCGACCAAGTTCATGAGAAGGTCGATTTTCGAGGAGACCTTGGCCCCGCCGACGACCGCGAGCACGGGCCGGGTCGGCGCGCCGAGGGCCGCGTCGAGCGCCTCGAGCTCGCGGGCCATGCATTTGCCGGCATAGGCCGGTAGCAACGCGGCAACGCCCGCCGTCGAAGCATGGGCGCGGTGGGCCGCCGAGAACGCGTCGTTGACATAAAGATCGGCGAGGGCGGCCATATGCTCGGCAAGCGCGGGATCATTCGTTTCCTCGCCGGCGAGAAAACGAACATTCTCAAGGAGCACCACATCGCCCGGCAGGCGGCTCTCGATCATCGCCTTGCATTTCGGCCCGACAGTGCAGTTCTCGGCGAAGGCAACCGGCGCGCCGAGCACTTCGGAAAACGCCGCGGCGACGGGCCTAAGGCTCATTTCGTGGACCACTTCGCCCTTGGGTCGACCGAAGTGGGCCATCAGCGCCACCACCGCGCCGCGCTCTCGGAGCGCGTTCACGGTGTCGACCGCAGCTTCAAGCCGCGTGCCGTCCATCACCCTTCCGGCGTCCATGGGTACGTTGAAATCAACCCGGACCAGCGCCGTCTTGCCGGTCAGGTCGCCGGCGTCTTCGATCCGCCGAAATCCGCTCATCTACGCATCCACTTCTTCATAGTCCCGGGCGCCCGACGAATAAGCGATGATCATCACCGCCGGCGCGTTGCCCACGCACCGTGTTTGATGGACCTCGCCCGCCGGCACGAACACCGTATCCCCAGGGCCTGCGGCCATCCAAACCGTCCCGACCCGCTCTTCGATCCGGCCGGACACGACGTGGATCGCCTCCGACGCGTTGGCGTGGCGATGGGCGGGACTGGTCGCCCCAGGCTCAACCGTCATTCGGGCGAGGGATAAATCGGCGCCCGGATGGCTCGCCGCCTCGACGAGCCAGGTCATCGACCCCCATGGTTCGGCTTGACCGCTCGACGTGTGCATCGCGCCGCCCTCGCGCTGATCCGACTTATCAAATGTGTTTGGCGAGTTCGACGGCCGTGTCGCTCATGCGGGTCGCAAACCCCCACTCATTGTCGTACCAACTCAGCACCCGGACCATCTTGCCGTCGGTGACGGTGGTTTGGTCGAACGCGAAGGTCGAGGAGGCCGGGTTGTGGTTGAGGTCGGCGGAGACGAGCGGCGCGTCCGTATAGGCGAGGATCCCCTTCATAGGACCGTCGGCGGCCTCTTTCACAGCTGCGTTGATCTCTTCCTTCGTGGTCTCTCGGGACGCGTCGAACACGAGATCGATCATAGAAACGTTCGGCGTCGGCACCCGGACCGCCGAACCATCGAGCTTGCCGGCCAATTCCGGCAGGACCAGGCCGACCGCTTTGGCGGCGCCGGTCGACGTGGGGATCATCGAATGGGCGGCGGCGCGGGCCCGGTAAAGATCCTTATGCAGCGTATCCAGCGTCGGCTGATCGCCGGTATAGGCGTGCACCGTGGTCATATAGCCGCGG
>CAYYNG010000048.1:0-9399 GCA_964472435.1 uncultured Hyphomonadaceae bacterium
TTCGTCATCCTGCACGACGCGGTCGACCCGGGCGCGGATCTCTTCCATCTTCTCAAAGTCCGAGTCCTCGAACGCCGCCATCATCTTCTCGGGCGTCATCTGATCCATGGGCAGGGTCATGATCTTCGACCGGATCCGGCGGGAGAGGTCTGTCCAGCCGTCTTGGATGAGATCTTCGGACGCCGGTGTCGGCGATTGGTTCGCTGCGAAATTGTCGAGCCAGCGCTGCTGCCAGCCCTCTGTCGCGATCTCTTTGAACCAGTCGGGATCGATTGGCGCGTTCGCGCGCACGTCGACCGAGGAGGGCGTGCGCTGGAAGACGTAGAGGTCCTTCGCCGCCCGCGCGAGGTGCGGCACGCATTGCACCGAGGTGGCGCCCGTGCCGATCAGGCCGACGCGCTTGTCGGCGAGGTTTGTCATCGGCGCGCCTTTGGCGTCGCCGCCCGTATAGTCGTAGTCCCAGCGGCTGGTGTGGAAGGAATGGCCTTTAAAGTCCGCGATGCCGGGAATGCCGGGCAATTTGGGGACGTGGAGGGGGCCCGTGCCCATGCCCAGGAACCGGGCGGTGAAAGCGTCGCCGCGATGGGTGCGGATGCGCCAGTATTTCGCTGCGTCGTCCCATTCAAGGGCTTCAACTTCGGTGTGGAACAGGGCGTTGTCATAGAGGCCGTAATGGCGGCCGATGCGCTGGGCGTGCTCCAAAATCTCGGCGCCGTGGGCGTATTTCTCGGTCGGCATGTGCCCCGTCTCCTCGAGCAGGGGCATATAGATCATCGAGGCGGTGTCGCACTGCGCGCCGGGATAGCGGTTCCAATACCAGGTGCCGCCGAAGTCGCCACCCTTTTCGATGATGCGGACGTCCTCGACGCCGGCCTCTTTGAGGCGCGCGCCGACGACCAGGCCGGCGAAGCCGCCGCCAATGAAGGCGAAGGTGACATGGTCGGTTTTGGGCGCGCGCTCATGGCGGGGCGTGTAGGGATCGTCGAGATAATGAGCGAGCTGGCCCTTCAGCTCAAGATACTGATCGTTGCCGTCGGGCCGCAGGCGTTTGTCACGCTCTTCGGCGTACTTCCGGCGCAGGGCCTCTTTGTCGATCACCTTCTCTCCGCGCGCGGGCGCTTCCTCCACTAACGACATCAATTGTCCTTTCGACTGCCACTTGTTTTTAGGCCGTTTGGAGCGCGGGCGCCAGCGTCTCTTTGGTTGTGTTGTTCGCGCACTACCCAACCGCGGCGATTTCGGGTTTAGTGCAGATTGTTTCGGCGTCGGCCCAGGGGATAGAATGCGGATTACCACAGGGGTCGCGGCGCTGATCGCGTCGGGATTGGCGGCGGGTTCGGCGAACGCCGACAACACGCTGATCTTCATCCATGACAATGACGTTCTAACCGACACGGACCGGTATTATTCGGCCGGCAGCTCGGTCACTTTCGTCGGCGATACGTTCGCAAAACCGCTATGGGTTCAACGCACTGCATCGTTTTTGCCAGGGCTGAACGGTGAATTGAAAGCGGGGATCGGCGCCGCGCATCTCATCTTCACCCCCGACGATGGCGACGCCGAGGACGCCCCGCCCGACGACCACCCATATGCCGGCCTCCTCTTCGGCTCGGCCATTCTGGCGTCGGAAGGCGCGAACCACGCCGATTTCTGGCGGCTCGACCTCGGCGTCATCGGCCCGGCCGCATTGGGCGAGGAGGTTCAGGACGTCGTCCACAGCATACTAGACATTGATGATTTACGGGGCTGGGACGGTCAAATCGGCAATGAGCCGGCGGTGTTGCTGACCTATCAGTACCGCTGGCGGAAAATCTGGGACATCGGCCCCAGCGGCATGGGGGTCGAGGTCTCGCCCGCCGCGGGCGTGAGCCTTGGAAATGTTGCGGTATTGGGAACGGTCGGCGGCCGTTTACGCTTTGGCTGGGGGCTCGATCGCGACTTCGGCCCGAGCCGCGCCTGGCAAGCGCTCAACGGCTCCTTCACCTACAAACGCAGCCCGGAATGGACCTTCTACCTCTTCGGCGGAGCGGAGACCCGGTTCATCGGCCGCTCGATCGTCCTGGACGGATCGACCAATGGCGACGGGCCGAGCGTCGACCGGGACCCGGTGGTTACGGATTTCATCGGCGGCGGCGCCATCGCAAAGGGCCGTTTCCAAGGCACGATCACCTATGTCGACCGAACTCAGGAGTTCGATACCCAGATCGGCGACCACGCATTTCTATCGCTGTCAGCGGGTTGGGTCTTTTAAGATCGTTTGAAAACAACGCGTTCACCGTGTCGCGTTTCATCGGCGCCAACCAATTCGATCAGCTCGGCGGCCACCGTTTCGGGCGGAGGAAGGGACATGGGATCCTCCCCGGGCATCGCTTCGGCCCGCATGCCGGTGCGCGTCGCGCCCGGGTCGAACAGGTTGATCCGCAAGGGCGATTTCTCGGCCTCGGCGGCCCAAGCCGCGACGAGGGCCTCCAGCCCCGCTTTCGAGGCTTGATACGGCCCCCAAAACGCCCGCGGCCGCGGAACGACGCCCGAGGTGACAAACACCGCCCGCGGCGCAGTCGATGCGCGCAACAGGGGGTCGAGGGCGCGGATGAGCCGCCAATTGGCCGTGAGATTGACCTCGATCGTCTCCTCAAAGCTTCGGGGCGAAACGGTCTGCAGCGGCCCGAGCATCCCGAGGACGCCGGCGTTCGCAATCAGCCCGTCGAGCCGGCCGAATCGATCGGCGAGGCCGGCGCCCAGCCTGTCGATCGCCCCTTTGTCTGTAAGGTCGATCGGCGCCAGGGTCGCTGCGCCGTTTTCTGCGGCGATCTCATCGCCGAGCGCCCCAAGCGCGCCTTTGCTGCGAGCGGCGGCGATCACATGGTCGCCGCGCTGCGTCGATAGAAGCGCCGCCGCGCGCCCGATCCCGCGCGAGGCGCCGGTTACCAAAATGATTCTGGCCTCAGCCATCCCCGTCAGGTCTCGTCGAGGAGTGAGAGCTGGCGCTCTTTCGCGCTCTCCTGGTGCGTGTGGTCAAGAAGCGGGGTCGGATAGTCGCCGGTGAAGCAATGGTCGGCGAATTGCGGCGCGCCTGCGTTCCGCGCCGCCCCGCCGATCGCGTCGTACAGGCCTTCTATGGAAAGAAAGCCCAAGCTGTCCACGCTCAGTTCTTTGCGCATGTCTTCGATCGATGCGAGCCGCGCGGCGAGCAGCTCTTCCTCGGAGGGCATGTCGATCCCGTAGAAGTCTGGATGTTTGATCGGCGGGCTGGCGGAGCGGAAATGGATCTCCCGCGCGCCCGCATCCCGAACCATCTGGACGATCTTCCGCGAGGTGTTGCCCCGCACGATCGAGTCGTCGACGAGGATCACCCGGCGATCCTGCAGCACGGGACGGTTGGGCGAGTGTTTCTTCGAAACCGAGGTCTGGCGGCCCGTCTGGGTCGGTTCGATAAAGGTCCGCCCGACATAATGGTTGCGAATGATCCCAAGCTGAAAGGGCAGGCCTGAGACATCGGCGAACCCGATCGCGGCGGGAACTCCGGAGTCGGGTACTGGCACCACGACGTCCGCCTCCGCCGGCGTTTCCTGCGCAAGCCGCTGGCCCATGCGCCGCCGGGCTTCATAAACGCTTCGGCCCTGCATTTGGCTGTCTGGCCGGGCGAAATAGACGTACTCGAAGACGCAAGGGCTCGGCGGGCGCGGCGGGAATGGCTTGAGGCTCTCGACGCCCTCTTCGGAGATGACGACCACCTCGCCGTTCTCGATCTCGCGGACGAGTTCTGCGCCGATGATGTCGAGCGCGCAGGTCTCCGAGGCCAGGATGTAGGCCTCGTCCAAGCGGCCGAGGACAAGCGGGCGCAGCCCGATCGGATCGCGCGCGCCGATCAGTTTCTTATTCGTCAGCCCGACCAGGGCGTAGCCGCCCTCGATCGAGGTGAGCGCCTCAACCAGCCGATCAGTGACGCGGGGGCGGTGGCTGCGGGCGATCAGCTGCAGGATCACCTCGGTATCCATCGTGGATTGGAAGATCGAGCCATTGCGGACAAGGTCGTGGCGCAGCGAGCGGGCGTTGGTGAGGTTGCCGTTATGCGCCACTGCGAAGCCGCCCGAGGCGAGGTCGGCGAAAATCGGTTGGATGTTCCTCTGGGTCATCTTCCCCGAGGTCGAGTAGCGATTGTGCCCGATCGCGGCGTAGCCCGGCAGGCGGTCGGGCAGGTCTTTTCCCGAGAACGCGTCGCCGACAAGGCCCATATGGCGCTCATTGTGGAAGCGCTGGCCGTCGAACGTGGCGATGCCGCAAGCCTCCTGGCCGCGGTGCTGCAGCGCGTGCAGCCCAAGCGTCGTGAGAATCGCCGCTTCCGGATGTCCGAAAACCCCGAAGACGCCGCATTCTTCGCGGGGCTTATCGTCGTCATGGTCCCAGATCATGCGAGGCCTCGCGAATTGTCCGTGCCCTGTGGCAGTCAGCGGGTATTTGGAAGCGCCGCCCCGGCTTGTCCAGCGATTTGCGGCGCGCCGGTCTGCACCGCCTCGGCGGCCGTGGCGAGGGCCGGATAGAGGCGGGCGTCGATGATCCAGCCCGGTATTCGGTCGGCGGGCAGGGCGAGCTTGATCAAAAGGACCGCGAAAACCATCGCGACCAGGCCGCGGACGATCCCGAAGCCGAGGCCCGCCACCCGGTCGATCATGCCCACCGCATCGAAACCTTGGATGTTCCGCGATAGGCGCGCGCCGAGCCAGGCGACGGCCACGTAGACGAGGACGAAAGCGACCAGGACCAGGATTAGGTCGGCCGTCCAGCTCGGCGAGTTCGCCGGTAAGATCGCCACCGCTTCATCGTGCAGAGCCGCCCGGACGTAATAGGCGGCTGCAATCGCTGCGACGAAGGCGCCGAGCGTTGCGAGCTCGCGCATGAAGCCGCGAGAGAGCGCCATGATGGCCGAAAGGATCACCACGGTGACGGCGATCGCATCGAACGCGGTGAGCGGCATGGGATCGGTCACGAGGCGGCCTCCGGGGCGATGATCTGAACGAGGTCGAAAAGCCGCGGAACGGCGGTCACCGTCAAGGCGCCGGCTGTCGCTGGGGCGCCCTCAGGTGCAAAAGCTTTTGTGAAACCGAGGCGTTCGGCCTCCTTAAGCCGCTGCTCCATCCGCGCGACGGGCCGGATGGCGCCCGATAGCGCCACCTCGCCGAAATAGATCGCTTTCTCAGGGCCCGGGGCGTCGGCGATCGAGCTTAGGAGCGCGGCGGCGGCGGCGAGGTCGCCTGCGGGCTCGGCGATGCGGTATCCGCCGGCGACCGACAGATAGACGTCGCGTCCGCCCAGGCCGACCCCGCAGCGGGCCTCGAGCACCGCCAGCAGCATGGCGAGGCGGTTGCCGTCCCAACCCACGACGGACCGCCGCGGCGTCCCAAGGCTCGATGCGGCCGCCAGCGCCTGGACCTCAGCGAGCACGGGCCGCGAGCCCTCCATCGCGGCGAACACCGCTGCGCCGCCGGCCGCATCGGTGTCTGAGGAGAGAAACAGAGCCGAGGGTTCGTCCGCGGGGGCGAGGCCGTAGCGGTGCATCTCGAAAATGCCGATCTCGTCGGTCGGGCCGAACCGGTTTTTCACGGCGCGCAGAATACGGAATTGGTGGCCGCGCTCACCTTCGAAATAGAACACGGTGTCGACCATGTGTTCAACGACGCGGGGGCCGGCGATCTGGCCCTCTTTGGTCACATGCCCGACGAGGATCAAGGCGCAGGCGTTGCGCTTGGCGAACCGCACCAGCTCTTGGGCGCAAGCCCGCACCTGGGCCACCGAACCCGGCGCGGCTTCGACGGAGTCGGACCAAAGCGTTTGGATTGAATCGATCACCACGACGTCGGGCTTCGCTGCGCGAAGGGCCGATATGATTTTCCGAAGGTCGGTTTCGGTAGCTAGGTGGACCGGGCTTTCGGCGACTTTCAGCCGCCGGGCGCGCTCTTGGATTTGCGCCGCCGCCTCCTCGCCGGAGACGTAGACCGCGGTGAGGCCGTTTCGGGCGAGCCGCGCCGAGACCTGGAGGAGCAGCGTCGATTTGCCGATCCCCGGATCGCCGCCGATCAGGGTCGCCGAGGCCGGGGTGAGTCCCCCGCCGAAGACACGATCCAACTCGTCGACCCCGATCAGGATCCGCGGCGGCGCCTCGATCTGGGCGTTGAGGGCGGTGAACTCCGCTTGTCCGCCGCGGGTTTTACCAGATTTCGGAGCAGCAAGCCCGCCCGGCGGCCCGGCCGCCGCTTCTTCAACCAGCGTGTTCCACGCCCCGCACCCCTCGCACCGGCCGACCCATTTTGCATGGACCGCCCCGCAGGATTGGCAGGCGAAGACAGAATCGGACTTAGCCATTCCCAAGCCCTACAGGCGGGCGCGGGGGCGGCAAAGCGGCGAATGCATAGGCGGCCTGGCGGCGCGCCGTTGCTTGGGCGCAACAACGAATCAGAACTTCCAGAGATGGCGTGAGATGGAGGGTGGTTGTCACGGATCTGTCGCCGCCGGCCCGTATGCGGCGGGCATCAAAAACCGAAAAAGCGGATCCTCCCATGACCCCCAAATTCCTCGCCGGCGCCGGCGCGTTGGCGCTTGGCTTCGCAGCACCCGGCTTCGCTCAAGATCTCGCCCAGGCGGGCGAAGACGCGCTCGTTCAAGAGACGATTACCGTCACTGCTCAGTTTCGCGAGCAGAGCGCGTTGGACGTGCCCATCGCGCTCACGGCCTATGACGGCGAGACGCTGCAGAATCTCGGCCTCGGCGAATTCGATGAACTGGCGGCGTTCGTCCCCGGCCTCGTCGTCCAAGAGCAGAGCGTCAACAATCCCGGCTTCGTGATCCGGGGCATCACCTCCGACAGCGGCGCTTCGAATATCGAACCGCGGGTCTCGGTGTTTCAGAACGGCGTCACGATCGCTCGCTCGCGCGGCTCGATCGTCCAGCTCTTCGACCTTGAGCGGGTCGAGGTGCTGAAAGGGCCCCAGGGCACGCTGTTCGGCCGTTCGGCTCAGATCGGGGCGATCAACGTGATCTCCAACCGGCCGACCAATGAGTTCGACGCCGAAGTCACCTTGGATGTCGGCAACTTCGAGTCCTTCGGCGCGCAGGGGTTTGTGAACGTGCCGATCCTCGACGACCTCCTCGCGGTGCGCGCCGCGGCGACGTTCGAGCGCCGAGACGGCTTTATCGAGAACACCGAAGGCGGCGACCTTAACGGCACGGACTCCGTCGCCGCGCGTGCGAGCCTGCGCTTCACGCCGACCGACAACTACACGTTCGACCTGATCGCCAACTATTCCCGCGACACCCCGCCCGGAACCTCGTTCAAATCCGGCGTCATCCCGGCGCTCGGCGGATCGACCGATCCGAACGAGTTCGCTTCCCTCAACACCTTCGGCGGGTTCCTGGGCGGCGCCGATCTCGGCGTCGAACGCGAGCTTTACGACATCACCGGCATTTCGACCTGGGAGCTCACCGACGCCATTACGAATGTGACGACCATTGCGTTCCGGGAATTCGAATCGCTCGAGATCTTCGACCCGGACGGCACGGCCTTCGATCTCTTCATCTTCGCCGAGGACGCCGAAGGCGAGCAGTTCAGCTTCGACACCCGCTTCAATTACGACAATGGCGGACGTCTCCGCGGCTTTGTCGGCGGCGGCGTTTTCTTTGAAGACGGCAGCCAAGAGGTGCCGCTCGGCTTTGGCCTTGGCGAAGTGGGCGCGTTCTTTACGACCATTCCGGTGCTCGGTCCCGCCGTCGACGGCGTCGCGCCTTTCTTCGGCGACCCGGCGCTGACCTCGCTCTTCCTCACGGGCGATCCCGCGGCGCTGGCCGCGGCGGGCGTCCCCTCAGGCCTCTTTCAGCTCGAAAGCTTCACGAACTTCTCCGACAACACCTCTTTCGACGTCTTCGCCGAGGTGGAATACGACATCACCGACCGGCTGACCTTCACCGCCGGCGGGCGCTTCACCCGGGACAATAAGGAAACCCTGTTTCTAAGCGAGATCCTGGAGCAGCCCTTCCCGGGGGCGTTCTCCGGCCTCGTCGGCGACTCCGGCGGAATCATCTCCTCGGACGATCAGGAGGGGCTGGAGAATTTCTTCGGCGGGTTTTCGTGGCGCTTTGTTCTCGCTTACGAAGTCACCGAGAACCTCAACACCTATTTCAATTATTCCCGCGGCCGGCGGCCCGAGGTCATTCAAGACGATTTCGATTTCGACGGCGCGGGCGGGGTCGCAGGCGCGTTCGAGATCATCCCCGCGGAGACGGTCGACAGTTTCGAGTTCGGCGCGAAGGGGGTCTTCTTCGAAAACCGCCTGCAGCTCGATGGCGCGGTCTTCTATTACGACTATGAGAATTTTCAGACCTCGATCGTCGAGGGCGGGGACGGCGCCGCGCCGACCTTCGTGCTGGCGAATGGCGGATCGGCGGACTCCGTCGGCGTCGAGATCGGCCTCAACGCCACGCCGATCGACAATCTCAACATCTTCGCGACCTATGGCTATAACCGCGCGCGGTTCGACGAGACAGACAGCGACGGCGCGCCCCAGCTCTTCGGCGGCAACCAGTTCCGCCTCTCGCCGGACCATTCGTTTTCGGTCGGTTTCAATGCGGAGTACCCGACGCCCTTTGCGACATTCTTCTTGACGCCGACCTATACTTGGAAGTCCGAAGTGTTCTTTGAAGACGAAAACCAGGAAGCGTTCGACGCGGTGGATCCCGTCACCGGCGCGGTGGTGTTTAGCGTGCCAAGCGTCAGCCAGGACGGTTTCGGCCTCCTCAATATCCGCGCGGGCTTCGAGACGTTGGAAGAGCGGGTTCGCTTCGAACTCTACGCCGAGAACCTGACCAATGAGGACTTCATCATCGATGGCGGCAATACCGGCGGCGCGTTCTCGATCCCGACCTTTATCGGCGGCAATCCCCGCTTCTACGGGGGCCGGCTGACGCTTCGTTACTAGAGCAAGTTCGGAGCAAACGGGATCGTCTGCGAACGGAGACTTGCGCTCAAACAAGCACCTAAAGCGACGGTCTGGAGTGGAACGAAAGACCGACGCTTTAAGCGCTGCGATCGTTGCCGCCGAATGTCGCCCGCCCCTCTAAAAAACGGGGCGGGCGCTTTCGACTTAGAGCGAGGGCTGGATCGGGCCGTCCGCCCGGCCGTGGACGAATTGGTCGACCAGGTCGTTACCGGACTCGCCGATCGTCTCGGCTGGGCCAAGCCAGATGATCTTCCCATCATAGAGCATCGCGATCTCGTCGGCGATTTTTCGCGCCGACGCCATGTCGTGGGTGATCGAGACGGACGCCGCCCCGAGGCCCTTGGTTTGTTAGATGATAAGATCGTTGATGGCGTCGGCCGTGATGGGGTCGAGGCCCGTCGTCGGCTCGTCG
>CAYYNG010000049.1:0-9366 GCA_964472435.1 uncultured Hyphomonadaceae bacterium
ATCGCCGCCGCCGAGCAGGCGACGCCGGCAAAGGCCGCGATAGCGAAACCGAGCCCCAGGGCCAGCCGGCCGAAGGAGAATGTCGTATTGTCTGGCCGATCCGCCAAAGCGGCGGCCAGGGCCGCGGCGAAGCCGATCGCCGCGGCCGCGGCGACCAGGTAGAACGCCCACTGCAAGAGATGGAAAACGATCGCTCCGGCCGAGCCGGATTCCATGACCCCGGCGAACGCGCCGAAAGCGGACGCAACGCCCACGGCGACAAGCAAGACCCCGGCCGCGGCGGCCGATTGCAGGCCGTATCTCCGATCCCAGACCGCGAACACCAGCGCCGCCAGCGCCATGGCCGCCGCCATGGACCAGTAGGCGATGGGGAAACCCGCTCCGCCGGCGACGACTAAGGCCACCCCCCCGGAGATGACCATTCCAACCTTGTAGCCGTATTGATAGGCCGCCGCGAGCGTGGCCTGCTCCTCGTCGCTCGCCGCCGCTTCGATCCGCCATGCGTCGACGCCGATATCCTGGGTCGCCGAGCAGAAGGCGATCAGAAATGAAAACAGCGCGGTCGCCCCGAGGCTTCGGACCGGATCAGCAAAACCGATCCCGAGCATCGCCAGCGCGAGGCCGATTTGGGCGACGAAGATCCAGGCGCGCCGGCGGCCGAAAATCGAGGTCAGCCCCGGCGGACTGAAGCGGTCCACGACCGGCGCCCAGAGGAACTTGAAAGAATAAGCAAGGCCGAACCAGGAAAAGAAGCCGATCACCGCTTCGTCGATGCGGCTTTCCTTAAGCCACACGGACAGCGTGCTGAAATACAGAAGAAATGGGAGGCCGGCTGTGAAACCGAGGACCAGCATCATCGCCGTTTTGGGCTGGGCGAAAACCCTCAGGGCGTCGCGAAGGTCTCGCCGCTGTTCGGCCCGCGCCTCCGCCGCGGTCATGCCGCGCTCTTGCCCGGCGTCGCCCACGTGTCCGCAAGCCGCCGCAACGTCTCCACATCGAGAGGTTTGGACGCCACCGCGTCGGCGCCGGCCGAACGTGCGTCTCGTTCGATCTGCGGATTGATTTCGGCCGAGATCGCAATGATCGGCGTGCCGACCCCGGCCTCGCGCAGCCGCCGCATCGCTTCAAATCCATCCATAACAGGCATTCTAAGGTCCATAAGGATCAAGGCGTGCTGCAAAGCAGACGCCGCCTCCACGGCGTCGCCCCCTGTGGCCGCGAGGGTTGCGACAAAACCTGACTTTTCCAAGGCCTTCTGTGCAATGAGCGCGTTCACTGGATTGTCGTCTGCGATCAAGACTCTCCGGGACCGGCCGCCGGCGCCGGCGTCCGCCGTCGGCGCGGGCATCTTCTCCTTCGCCAAACCGACCCGCTCGAGAAGCGAGGCCTCCCGCAACGGGCGGATCAGCCACCCCGTCGCGCCGGCGTCCTGGAACTTGGGGAGCGCCGCGCGGTCTTCGGGGCGGAGCACGACAATCAGCGGCGCAAGGCGCGAAAGACGTTTAAGCTCCGCCGTAGACACCTCCGCGCCGGCGAGGATGACATCGAACGGCGGTCGGTGCTTGAGGGCCTCGACCCCGATCCAGACCGGACGGGCGCCGGCGTTGGCAAGGGTCGCGGCCGCTGCAAACCCGGTGGCGGGCGGCAAACCCGTTAGAGCGACGCGAAGCGGGGGCAACAGGACGCTTTCCGCGCCGCGTCGAAGGCCCGCGATGGGCAGAGCGACGCTGAAAATCGAGCCGACGCCGGGCGCGCTTGTCACCGACACCTCCCCGCCGAGCGCCCGCGTCAGACGGTCGACGATGGCGAGCCCGCGCCCGACGCCGCCATCCTTGCCGGCGTCGGCCGCCGACGCTTGGCGAAACGCGCGGAAAATACGGGCGCGATCGGCCTCGGCGACGCCAGGCCCCGTGTCGATCACGTCATAGCGGACGCCCGCGGGCGTCGCGACGACGCGGACGAGGACGCCGCCGCGTTCGGTGAACTTAAGCGCGTTGCCGACGAGATTGAAAAGGATCTGGCGCATGCGACCCGCGTCGCCCTTCCCCCGAAGGTGATCAGCGCCCGCCGAACAGACCGCGATATCCAAACCCGCTTGGTGCGCGCGCGGCGATAGGAGTTCGACCACTTCCCGCGCCACGTCCGCGGGCGCGAGCGAGGCCTCTTCGGTCTCCAGCGCGCCCGCATCGAGGCGGGCGTAATCGAGAACATTATTGAGGAGGTCGAGAAGCCGCGCACCGCTCTTTCGAATCGCTTCGGCGTACTCCGCTTGGGCCGGGGTTAGATCGGTCTCCAGCAACAGCGAAACCGTGCCCAGAATGCCGTTGAGCGGCGTTCGGATCTCGTGGCTCGCGGTCGCCAAAAAGGCCCGCTCCAGGTCAGTGGCTTGGTCCATGTCGGCCATGGTCTTGCATGCTCCCTCAAACGGTTAAGCATTCCTTTAACGCGCAAGCCGCTCGGCCGATGGCGACGCGGTCGCCGGCGGCCGCCGCCGGTATGTGAGGGCTTCGGCGACATGGAGGCGACGGACATGTTCCGCGCCAGCGAGATCGGCGATCGTCCGCGCCACCTTCAGCACGCGGTGATAGCTGCGCGCCGTGAGACCGAGCTTCAGGGAAGCGTCGGCGAGCAGCGCGGCGCCTTCCGGGTCGGGGGTCGCCCAGCGCTCGAGTTCGGGCGGCGTGGCGTCGGCGTTCACAGGACGGCGTCCACAGTCGCCCGCCTCGTCGAAACGCTCCTCCTGGCGCGCGCGGGCCGCGGCGACGCGGACGGCCACCTCGGCCGAACCTTCATGCGCGGGCGGCAGCGCGAGATCCATGGCGGTGACCGGCGGCGTATCGAAGAAGAGATCGATCCGGTCGATGAACGGCCCCGAGATGCGGCCCTGATAGCTGATTTGGCAGCCCGGCGCTTTGCGGCAGCCGGCGGCCTCCGGTCCGCCGCCGCACCGGCATGGGTTCATCGCGGCGACGAGCTGAAATCGGGCGGGGTAGCGCACATGCCGATTGGCCCGCGCGACGACGGCTTCGCCGCTTTCGATCGGTTGGCGCAGGGAGTCGACCACCGGCCCCGCGAACTCTGGCAACTCATCCAGAAACAATACGCCGTGGTGAGCAAGAGAGACCTCCCCGGGCTTCGCTTTCATCCCGCCGCCGACGAGGGCGGCCATGGATGCCGAGTGGTGCGGGGCGCGGAAGGGGCGGCGGCGGGATAACCGGCCCCGCTCCAGCAGCCCGGCCACCGACTGGATCTGGCTGACCTCCAAAAGCTCCCGCGCCGACAGGGGCGGCAGGAGGCCCGGCAGGCGCTGGGCGAGCATCGACTTTCCCGAGCCCGGCGGGCCGCAGAAAAGCAGGTGGTGACCGCCCGCGGCCGCGATCTCCAAAACGCGTTTCGCCCCGTCCTGGCCTTTGACATCGCGCAAGTCGGGGCCGGGCGGCGCATCGGCGATGGCGCCCGGCTTCGGGCTCGAAAGGAGGGCGCGCCCGGCGAAATGATTGACGAGCCCGATCAGACTGTCGGCCGCCAATGCGCCGCCGCCCGCCCAAGCTGCTTCCGGCCCCGACGCGGTTGGACAGATCAAGGTGAGATCCATCGCGTGGGCGGCCATCGCGGCGGGCAGAACGCCGGTGGTTTCGCCCAGCCCGCCGTCCAAGGCGAGCTCGCCAATGGCGGCGTGCCCGTCCAGCGCGTCGGCCGGCAGAACATCCATCGCCGCCAGCATGGCGAGCGCGATGGCGAGATCGTAATGGCTGCCTTCCTTCGGAAGATCGGCGGGCGCGAGGTTTACGATGATGCGCTTTGGCGGCAGGGCGAGACCGATGGCGGAGAAGGCGGCGCGCACCCGCTCGCGGCTCTCCGCCACCGCTTTGTCCGGCAGCCCGACAATGGCGAAGGACGGCCCCCCGCCGGTCAGCTGCACCTGGACGTCAACGGGTTTCGCGTCGACGCCCTCGAAAGCAAAGGTGGTGATCCGCCGAACCATATGCGCCTCCTGGATGTGGGACGCCTAGCATGACTTTCGGAACAAAGAAAGAACGAAGAAGGCTAATCCGCCGGATCGAGCCGGATCACGTCGTCCTGGGGCGGCGCCGGCGTCGGCCCCGGTTCGATCGGCAAGCCCCCCACGTCGGGAAGGGCGGCCGGTTCGGTCACCGACGGTATGGCCAAATTGAAACCTCCGTTGGCCCCGCCGGTCGATGCGGGCGGGCCCAATCGAAATTGCCCGGTCGAGGCGGATGTCTGCCCTGTCTGCGGTCCGCTGAGGTTGAAGGTGGGCGCCGGGGCTTGCGCCTCCGCGTCCGCGGACGCCGTGTCCTCTGCGGTCTCAGCTGTGCAGGCGGCGCTGAACATCAGCGCGGCGGCACCGGTCATTAAAGCGCGGGTCATGAGAGGAATAATGACTCAGTCGCTCCGTTTGGCAAGCCGGTCCTGCACGGCGTCCCAAAACGCGGCCGCCGCGTCGAGCCCGCTGAAGCGTTTCAATTCCTGAACACCGGTGGGGGAGGTCACATTCACCTCGGTCAACCGGCCGCCGATCACGTCGATGCCGACCAGGACAAGACCCCGGCGTTTCAATTCAGGGCCGATCTCGGCGCAAATCGCAAGGTCCGCGTCCGAGAGCGTATCCGGTTCGGCGACGCCGCCGACATGCATGTTCGACCGGGTCTCGCCGGGCTTGGGCCGGCGATTGATGGCGCCGAACGCCGCGCCGTCGATGAGGATGACCCGTTTGTCGCCGTCCTTGACCGCCGGCAAGAAGGCCTGGGCGATCAGCGGCTCCCGCGACGTTTCGAAGAACATCTCAAGAAACGCGGTGAAGTTGCCGTCGTCGGGTTTCAGCCGGAAGACCCCGGCGCCGCCATTGCCGTAGAGCGGTTTCAGGACGATGTCGCCATGGCGGGTTCGGAAGTCGCGAATCGCGACGGGGTCTCGGCCGATCAGCGTCGGCGGCATGAGATGGGGGTAAAGCAGCGGAAAGATCTTCTCCGGCGCGGAGCGGACGTTTTCCGGATCGTTCAGCACAAGGGTTTGATCCGAGATCAGCTCGAGCAAATGGGCCGCCGTCAGATAGGCCATGTCGAACGGCGGGTCCTGGCGCATGAGGACGACGTCGACATCGGCGGCGAGGTCGAGGTCGTGCGGCTCCTCGAACAGCGCCGGCGCGCCGACGACGCGCTGCACCTTTGCGGGGCGGGCGCGGGCGACCACGCGGCCTTCATCGTAGCGGAGATGTTCGGGACCGTAGACCCAGATCGACGCGCCGCGGGCCTCGGCCGCTTCGGCGAGTGCGAAGGTCGTATCGCCGTTGATGTCGACATGTTCGAGAGGGTCCATCTGGATCGCGACGCGAAGGCTCATGGATCCCTCCATAGGTGATGGGCGCAAGGCGCCGGATCGTCTTCAGCCGCCGGCCGCTCCGGCGAGATCCGGGGCCGCATCGGTTTCGCCCGTATATTCCGTGTCGTCGCCGGTTTGCAAATCCTCCGCGCGCGGGTCCCATCTGACCTGGACGTAAGACACGACCTTCTTCACGCCGGGCACGAGGCTCGCGCGTTCAGCGGCTTCCCGGTGCTCCTCGTCGGTTCGGGCGAGGCCCATGAGATAAACGACGCCGTCATAGGTTTCGACATTGAAGTTCGCGAGCCGGACGTCCCGGTCGGCGAGGAGGCGCGCGCGGACGCGGGTGGAGATCCAGGCATCGGACGCGTTCTTCCGGAACCCGCCCGGCGGTTCGATTTGAATCTCGTTGGCGACATCCTCCGTGCCGTCGACGCTCCACGCGATGCGCTCGGCTTCAACCCGCATTTCGGGCGCGATCACCCGGCCTGACAACAGAACGAGGCCGTTGGCCACTTCCACGTCCACCTCGCCGTATCCGTCTTCGGAGAGGAGCTCTGATTTGATCGCATTCGACGTCGCGGCGTCGTCGATCGACTGGCCGACGCTTTTTTCTTGCAGCGCGACGACGCCGACAGCGCCGGCGACCCCGCCGGCGGCCACCGCGACGCAGCCGGTCAGCGCCGGAAAGAAGACGAGGAGGAGTGGATTGAATTTGGGCATAATGCGTCCCTGAGGTGCGCCGGAATCGCTCAGTAGGAAGACGTTGCGGCGAAATCTGGGCGCCAGACGTCCTGGAGGTGGGCGGGCCAGGCCCGCGGGCGGACCGCGATGAGATCGAACCGCCAACCATGGCTCGCAAATTCGGGCCGGCGCGCCATCCAGATTTCGGCTGCGCGGCCGATCCGCCGCCAGGCGCCGGGCGGCACGGCCTCCAAGGCCCGATCGACGGTGGGCCGGGCCTTCACCTCGACGAAGACGATGACGGATCCCCGTTGCGCGACCAGGTCGATCTCGCCGGCCCCGGTTCGGATCCGTCGCCCGTGGATGCGATAGCCTTTCAGCGCCAGGGCGGCGGCGGCGGCCAGCTCCCCGCGCCGGCCGCGCCGTTCGGCTTCGCGGCGGTCAGCCATCGCCGTCGCGGATCTGCAGGGCGCGTTGATAGACCGTGCGCTTGGGGAGATCGAAGCGCGCCGCGACGTCGGCGGCGGCGTCCCGCAAAGCGGCGGTTTTCAAGGCGAGGCGCAGTGCGGCGTCCAATTCGTCCGCCGTCGGGGCCGGCGCGGCCGGCGGCGGGCCGACAAGGACGACAAGCTCGCCCTTCGGTTGCGGGCCCGCGGCATAGTCCCGCGCAAGGGATGCGAGCGGGCCTCGGCGGGTCTCCTCGAAGAGCTTTGTCAGCTCGCGCGCGACCGCCGCCTGCCGCGGACCGAAGCTGGCGGCCATGTCGGCGAGGCTGGCGGCGAGGCGCGGGGCGGCCTCGTAGAAGACCAGCGTCGCGGGCGTCGCTGCGAGGGTGTCGAAGAACCGGCGGCGGGCGGCGGATTTCGTCGGCGGGAAACCGGCGAAGAGAAACCGGTCGCTCGGCAGGCCCGAGGCGACCAAACCGGCCAACAAAGCCGAGGGGCCGGGGCAGGGGATCACCTTCACGCCGGCGTCCAGCGCGTCGCGCACCAGCTTCCAGCCGGGATCGGAGATCAGCGGCGTGCCGGCGTCCGAGACGAGGGCGATCGCCGCGCCGGCCTTCAGGGCGTCGACGATCTCCGGCCGCCGGGCCGCCCCATTATGGTCATGGTAGGGCGTCACATTCCCGCCGATCCCATGGGCGGTCAAAAGCCGGCGCGCGGTGCGGGTGTCTTCGGCGAGGATCTCGTCGACCCCTGCCAGCGTGTCCAGGGCGCGGAGGGTGATGTCGCGAAGATGACCGATCGGCGTCGAGACGACATGGAGGCCGGGCTCCGGTTGCGCGGGCTCCGGCCCCCGCCTAGGCTCGCCGGCGACGGGAATCGGCTCCGCCGCGGGCGGCGTAGAAGGATCAGACGATGACATCTGCCAGACAATCGCTCGTGCGCCGCCTCGCGCCAAGCCTCCTCTTTGCGGCGCTCCTCGCGGCGGCGGGCTGCACCACGACCGGTCAAAGCGGCCCGCCGGCGCCGATCTCGTCCGGCGGACCGCGCGCCGAGCCCGGCCCGGCCCGGGAGGTCGCCCGCCGGAAATCGGACGGGCTCGACAACAAGACCGAGATCGCCAAGGCGGGCGTCGAGCCCGGCGGCGTTCTGCGCGCGACGGACGACGGCCTCACCCCGCCGCACATGATCGGGCGCGAGATCAAGCGGGCCGCCGTGCTCTTGCCGTTCAACCATCCGAGCGCCGCGGTCCGCCGCGAGGCCGAGGCGATGCTGGCGGCGGTCGAGCTTGCGCTGTTCGACCATGCGGAGGACGATTTCCTCCTATTGCCGAAGGATACGGGCGGCACTCAATCGGGCGCCATGGCGGCGGCGGAAGCCGCGCTCGACGAAGGCGCCGATGTGATTTTGGGTCCGCTCTTCGCAGCCAACGTCCGGACTGTGGGCGATCTCGCCCGGCGGAAAAACGTGCCCGTCATCGGCTTCTCGAACGACCGCTCGGCCGCCCAGCCTGGAACTTATCTCGCCACTGTGCCGCCCGAGGAGGAGGTGGCCCATGTCATCGATTACGCGCTGCGGACCGGGATCGACACGTTCGCTTTCCTCGGACCGCGCAGCGATTTCGGCCGTCGCATCGAGGCGGCGTTGAGGTTCCAGGTCGTCAGCAATGGCGGACAGATTATCGCCTCGGCCTTCTACGACCCATCGAACGATGCGCCGGTGGACGAAGCGAAGATCGTCGCCGAGGCCGTCAAGTTCGCATCCGAAACCGCGCCGGGGCGGGTCGCTGTGCTGATCCCCGAACGCGGCGTGAAATTGCGCGCCGTGGCGCCGCTTCTGCCCTATTACGGGGTCGACACCCGCCGCATCCGCATGCTGGGCGTGAGCGCATGGAACGATGAGAGCATTTGGCGGGAGCCGACCCTGATCGGCGGCTGGTTCGCCGATGTCAGCCCCGACGATCTCGCCGACTTCGAAGCGAGCTTCCAGCGCAATTACGGCCGTGCGCCGACGACGCTGGCCGGCGTCGCCTACGATGCGACAGCGCTCGGCATCGCCCTGGCGCGTGACGGGGAGTTGACGCCGGCCGGCCTCACCGACCCCGGCGGCTTTCGCGGGGTGAACGGCCTCTTCCGGTTCTTGCCGAGCGGGTCCGCCGAGCGCAGCTTGGCGATCCTGGAGATCACCCAGGACGAAGGCGCCCAGGTGGTCGAACCTGCGGCGGGGGCCTTCACGCCGACCGTCGGTTAAGGCGAAAGCTCGGCGGCGATCCGGTCTGCGAAGAGCCGGCCTTCCAGGGTGAGCGATAGGCGGTCTCGGCTGAGCGCGATCAGACCGTCGGCCTCGAACGCGCTCAGCATTCCGGCATCGAGGCGGCGGCCCGCCAGCCGCTCGATCCGGTCGATCTCGCTCCCCTCGACCGGGCGAAGACCCGTCGCCAGGGTCTCCCGGGCCGCGGCGAGCGCGTCCAACGGCTCGCAGTCCGCCCAGCCATAGCCGAGGTCCTCGACGCGGCGGATATAATCCGCTGGACGCCGTTCGCCGGTCGTGGCGAACCGCTGGCCATCGGCCGTCAACCGCCCGTGCGCGCCCGGGCCGACGCCCGCCCAGTCGCCCGACCGCCAGTTGACGAGGTTGTGTCGCGACTGGTGAACCGGCGATCGCGCGTGGTTCGAGATCTCGTAGGCCGGCAGGCCGGCGGCGTCGGTCACAGCGTCGGTTGCGAGGTACAAGTCCGCCTGCTCGGCGTCTGCAAGCGGCGCGAAGTCGCCGCGGGCGACCGCCTGGGCGAACGCGGTTTTCTCGGCGATCGTCAATTCGTAGAGGGCGAGGTGCGGCGCACCGAGAGCGAGGGCCGCCTCCAGCTCCCTGCGCCAGGCCTCGACCGGCTGGCCGGGCC